>NZ_CP016162.1:5142500-5340293 GCF_001941865.1 Pseudomonas alcaliphila JAB1
GCAGCGGGATCAGCTCGGCACGATGGGCAACCCGGGCCTTGTTAGTGACAAAGCGCGGGTCATCGGCAAGGTTCGCAATACCCGCCACTTCGCAGAACTTACGGAACTGCCCATCGTTACCCACCGCAAGGATGAAGTTGCCATCGGCACTGGGGAAATCCTGGTAGGGCACGATATTGGGATGGGCATTGCCCAGGCGCTTGGGTGATACACCTGTCGCCAGGTAGTTCATGGCCTGATTGGCCAGGCAGGCGACCTGCACATCAAGCAAGGCCACATCTATATGCTGACCCACACCGGATTGCTCACGCTGATTCAGCGCGGCCAGCACACCCACAGTCGCGTAGAGACCAGTGAGGATATCGGTCAGCGCCACGCCGACCTTCATCGGGCCGGCACCCTCCTCGCCTTCCGGGCGCCCAGTCAGACTCATCAGACCGCCGAGGCCCTGGATCATGAAGTCATAGCCGGCACGCTTGGCATAGGGGCCGCTCTGACCGAAGCCGGTGATGGAGCAGTAGATCAGACGCGGGTTGATCGCCTTCAGCGACTCGTAATCCAGGCCATAGGCCGCCAGGCCACCAACCTTGAAGTTCTCCAGCAGCACATCGCACTGCGCGACCAACTCACGCACCAGGCGCTGGCCTTCGGGCTGGGTGAAATCCAGGGTCAGCGACTGCTTGTTGCGGTTGGCACTTTGAAAGTAGGCTGCCTCACGCGAGTCATTACCCTCGGCATCCTTTATATAAGGAGGCCCCCAGTGCCGGGTGTCGTCGCCCGAGCCCGGACGCTCGACTTTGATCACCTCAGCACCGAGGTCACCGAATATTTGTCCGGCCCAAGGGCCAGCTAGCACGCGAGATAGATCAAGCACGCGGATATGAGACAGTGCACCGGACATGAGCTTCTCCGTAGGGTGCGCCACGCGCACCATGGATCAGTGAGAGGCGCGAGCCTTCAGAAGAACGCCTGGATGCCGGTCTGCGCGCGACCGAGGATCAGCGCATGCACGTCATGGGTGCCCTCGTAGGTATTGACCACTTCAAGGTTGACCAGGTGACGGGCAATGCCGAACTCGTCGCTGATGCCGTTACCACCGAGCATGTCGCGCGCCATGCGGGCGATATCCAGCGCCTTGCCGCAGCTGTTGCGCTTCATGATCGAGGTGATTTCCACCGCTGCAGTGCCTTCGTCCTTCATTCGTCCGAGGCGCAGGCAGCCTTGTAGAGCCAAGGTGATTTCGGTCTGCATGTCGGCCAGCTTCTTCTGGATCAGCTGATTAGCCGCCAGCGGCCGGCCGAACTGGTGGCGATCGAGCACGTACTGGCGCGCGGTGTGCCAGCAGAACTCGGCGGCGCCCAGTGCGCCCCAGCTGATGCCGTAACGGGCGGAGTTCAGGCAGGTGAACGGGCCGCGCAGGCCGCGTACATCCGGGAAGGCGTTCTCTTCGGGGCAGAACACGTTGTCCATGACGATCTCGCCGGTGATCGACGCGCGCAGGCCGACCTTGCCGTGAATCGTCGGAGCGGAGAGGCCTTCCCAGCCCTTTTCCAGGACAAAGCCACGGATCTCGCCGGCATCGTCCTTGGCCCAGACCACGAAGACATCGGCAATCGGGCTGTTGGTGATCCACATCTTGCTACCGCTCAGGCGGTAGCCGCCGTCGACCTTCTTGGCGCGCGTGACCATGGAGCCGGGATCGGAGCCGTGGTTCGGCTCGGTCAGGCCGAAGCAACCGATATACTCGCCACTTGCGAGCTTGGGCAGATACTTCTGCTTGGTCGCTTCATTACCGAACTCGTTGATCGGCACCATCACCAGCGAGGACTGTACGCTCATCATCGAGCGGTAGCCGGAGTCGATACGCTCCACTTCACGGGCGATCAGGCCATAGCACACGTAGTTCAGGCCACTGCCACCATAGGCCTCAGGAATGGTCGCACCCAACAAGCCGGTTTCGCCCATTTCGCGGAAGATCTTCGGATCGGTCTGCTCATGACGGAAGGCTTCCAGCACGCGGGGCGCCAGCTTGTCGTCAGCGAACTGCTGGGCGCTATCACGCACCATGCGCTCTTCTTCGGTCAGTTGCTGATCGAGCAGCAGCGGGTCGATCCAGTTGAAGCTTGCCTTGGCCATTGCGAGAAACCTCGAAGCGGTGAAGTGAGCGGTCGGTCCAGCCAACCCCGAATGGTTTTGATCCTAGGCCGGCTTCGAGCAGAGGACAAACGCAGAATCTGCACAGACCTGTGCATTTTTCTCACTCCGAGATAGTTTATTCATCTAGATTTATCGCTTACGAGTGAGGCTTTTGCATACATGCGTCGCAAGATACCCAGCACCGCTGCCCTGGTCGCCTTCGAATCCGCCGCTCGCCACCAAAGCTTCACCAAGGCCGCCGACGAGCTGAACCTGACGCAGAGCGCGATCTGCAGGCAGATCGGCGGACTGGAGAGCTTTCTCAATGTCGAACTGTTTCGCCGCTCCCGGCGCGGCGTCGTGCTGACCGAAGCGGGCGTCGCCTACAGTCGCAAGGTGGCAGCGCAACTCGATGCAGTGGAACGCGACACCCTGGCACTGATGGGCAACCAGGGCACCACCAGCATCGAGCTGGCGGTGGTACCGACCTTTGGCACGCAGTGGCTGTTGCCACGTTTGCGTGCCTTTCAGCAGCTGCACCCGGAGGTGACGGTGCACCTGACCAACCGCACACGCCCCTTCCTGTTCGCCGACACTCACTTCGATGCCGCCATTTATTATGGTGACGCCGAATGGTCGGGCACCGAAGCCCATTTCCTGATGCACGAACATCTGCTGCCGGTGTGCAGCCCGGCGCTGCTGGGCGATGCCCCAGTCGACGCCGAAAGCATCGCCAACTTGCCACTGCTGCAGCAGACCACACGCCCCTATGCCTGGCGCCAGTGGTTCGCCGCCCAAGGCATGAATGTGGCCCGCGACATGACCGGCCCGCGACTTGAACTGTTTTCCATGCTGGCGCAGGCCGCTCAACATGAGATGGGCATCGCCCTGATCCCACCCTTTCTGATCCAGCGCGAACTGGAAGAGGGCAGCCTGGTGATTGCCCTCGACCGCGCCGTACCAAACAACGACCGCGCCTATTATCTGATGGTGCCGGAACGCAAGGCCGAGTCAGCGGCACTGAAGGCCTTTCGAGACTGGCTCCTGGCTCAGGCCGATGCCTACCGAGGCGCATGATCATCGCCGGAGCAAGATCGCTTTTAGCCCGCAGCGAATAGTTACGCCCAGAGACAGAACCCGTAGCGAACAAGCGGTCACACTACATATTCCTTTCCAGGAAAAGTGCACAGCAACCACTACTTTCGGGCTACAGCACTATTCTGAACGGGTTGTTCGTTACTCTCCACACTCCTCCCGATTCGACCAGCGGTCATCCAGCGCGTGACTGCCTATACTGCCCTACAAGCTGCGCAGAATCTGCTGTCGGCCCGAATCTGCGCGGGCTGCACACAGTATAAAAATCCCTCATAGACCCATTACTTGTAGTAATGCATTTTTTTTACTCCATAACTTCTTGTAAGGGTTTGCGTTCGATTGCACAATCGCCGCGCTCGCCACCTCCGGCGGGTTATGTGCTGATCCCCAATCGCCGGCGCGCCAGCGCAGTGCCCCGGTTCACAAAAAAGATCACGCAGGAGATTAGAAGTGCACATCGGTGTTCCTCTCGAAACCCATGCCGGGGAGACGCGGGTTGCCGCGACCCCCGAGACCATCAAGAAGCTCGTCGGCCAAGGTCATCAGGTGACCGTCCAGGCCGGCGCCGGCATCAGCGCCAGCATTCCAGACAGCGCTTACGAGGCTGCTGGCGCGACCATTGGCAACGACGCTGCCGCGTTTGGCGCAGACCTCGTGCTCAAGGTGGTCGCACCGACCGACGCCGAGCTCTCTCATATGAGAGCCGGAGCAGTGTTGGTTGGCATGCTCAACCCGTTCTGCAACGAGACCATCGCGCGCATGAATGCTCGCGGCGTCACTGCCTTCGCTCTGGAGGCCGCACCGCGCACCTCCCGCGCGCAAAGCCTGGACGTACTGAGCTCGCAGGCCAATATCGCCGGCTACAAGGCCGTGCTGCTGGCAGCCCATCACTATCCACGCTTTATGCCGATGCTGATGACTGCTGCTGGCACCGTTAAGGCCGCGCGCATTTTGATTCTCGGTGCCGGCGTTGCCGGTCTGCAGGCCATCGCCACGGCCAAGCGCCTGGGTGCGGTGATCGAGGCCTCCGATGTGCGTCCGGCAGTCAAGGAGCAGATCGAGTCGCTCGGCGCCAAGTTCGTCGACGTGCCTTTCGAGACCGATGAAGAGCGTGAATGCGCCCAAGGCGTGGGCGGTTATGCCCGACCGATGCCGCAGTCCTGGATGGAACGTCAGGCCAAGGCCGTGCACGAGCGCGCCAAGCAGGCCGATATCGTCATCACCACTGCGCTGATTCCGGGCCGTAAGGCACCGACCTTGCTGCATGAAGCCACCGTCACCGAGATGAAGCCTGGCTCCGTAGTGATCGACCTTGCAGCTGCGCAAGGCGGCAACTGCCCGCTGACCGAGGCCGACAAGGTAGTGGTCAAGCATGGCGTGACCCTGGTCGGCCACACCAACCTGGCTGCACTGGTGCCGGCAGACGCTTCCGCCCTGTACGCACGCAACCTGCTGGACTTCCTCAAGCTGGTGATCGACAAGGAAGGCCAGTTCCAACTCAACCTCGAAGACGACATCGTCGCGGCCTGCCTGATGTGCAATGCCGGCGAAGTCGTGCGCAAGAACGGCTAAGGAGTAGGGACATGGATCTGATTTCCGACGGCATCTACAACCTGATCATCTTCGTGCTGGCCATCTATATCGGCTACCACGTGGTGTGGAACGTCACCCCGGCCCTGCATACCCCGCTGATGGCCGTGACCAACGCCATCTCGGCGATCGTGATCGTCGGTGCCATGCTGGCTGCCGCGCTTACCGTCACCCCGCTGGGCAAGACCATGGGCACCCTGGCCGTGGCCCTCGCTGCGGTCAACGTGTTCGGCGGCTTCCTGGTAACCCGGCGCATGCTGGAAATGTTCAAGAAGAAGGCGCCGAAAGCGCAGGCGGAGAAGCACTGACCATGAGCATGAACCTGATCACTGTTCTCTACCTCGTCGCCTCGGTGTGCTTCATCCAGGCGCTCAAGGGCCTGTCGCACCCGACTTCGTCGCGACGCGGCAATGTCTTCGGCATGGTCGGCATGGGCATCGCCATCGTCACCACGGTCGGCCTGATCCACAAGCTGGGCAGCGAACTGGCCGTGCAGGGCCTGGGCTTCGTCATCGCCGGCCTGCTGGTCGGCGGCAGCATCGGCACTGTCATGGCCAAGCGCGTGGAAATGACCAAGATGCCGGAGCTGGTCGCTTTCATGCACAGCATGATCGGCCTGGCGGCAGTGTGCATTGCCATTGCCGCGGTGGCCGAACCACAGTCTCTGGGCATCGTCGCCGGCATGGCCGACCCGATCCCGGCCGGTAACCGCCTGGAACTGTTCCTCGGTGCAGCCATCGGCGCCATCACCTTTTCCGGGTCGGTGATTGCCTTCGGCAAGCTGTCGGGCAAGTACAAGTTCCGCCTGTTCCAGGGCGCGCCGGTGGTCTTCAAGGGCCAGCACCTGCTCAACCTGGCCGTCGGGCTGGCCATTCTCGGTCTGGGCCTGGTCTACACCTTCACCGGTGACATCACCTCGTTCGCCATCCTGGTGGCGCTGGCGTTCGTCATCGGCGTGCTGATCATCATCCCTATCGGCGGCGCCGACATGCCGGTGGTGGTGTCGATGCTCAACAGCTACTCGGGCTGGGCAGCTGCCGGTATCGGCTTCTCGCTGAACAACTCGATGCTGATCGTCGCCGGTTCCCTGGTCGGCTCTTCGGGCGCCATCCTCTCGTACATCATGTGCAAGGCGATGAACCGTTCGTTCTTCAACGTCATCCTCGGTGGCTTCGGCGCCGATGCAGATGCCGGTGCAGCCAGCGGCAGCCAGGAGCAGCGCAGCGTCAAGTCGGGCTCTTCCGACGACGCCGCCTTCCTGCTGACCAACGCCGACACCGTGGTCATCGTGCCCGGTTACGGCCTGGCCGTGGCGCGTGCCCAGCATGCACTGATGGAACTGGCCGAGAAGCTGACTCATCGCGGCGTGACCGTGAAGTATGCGATCCATCCGGTCGCCGGGCGTATGCCTGGCCACATGAACGTACTGCTGGCCGAGGCCGAGGTGCCGTACGAGCAGGTGTTCGAGATGGAGGACATCAACTCCGAGTTCGGTCAGACCGACGTGGTGCTGGTGCTGGGTGCCAACGACGTGGTCAACCCGGCGGCGAAGAACGATCCGAAGTCGCCGATCGCTGGTATGCCGATCCTCGAGGCCTACAAAGCCAAGACCGTGATCGTCAACAAGCGCTCGATGGCCAGCGGCTACGCGGGCCTGGACAACGAACTGTTTTACATGGACAAGACCATGATGGTCTTCGGCGACGCCAAGAAGGTGATCGAGGACATGGTCAAGGCTGTGGAATAAGCCCTGACCGGTCAGACAGGAAACCCGGCCATGTGCCGGGTTTCCTGCTTATGTAACCAGCAAAAAAACTGATTTTCAGGTCAAGCATCGCGGCAAATCAATTTCAAACTGTACTGCTTGAAAGACCAATATAATTGGGTTGCACCCAGTGAAAAATCTCGCTCAAGTCGGTTGCACCCAGTCTTTTCACTTATGGCCAGTACAGTAATATCGATTACTGACCGAACAGTTACAAAGCAACCTATCTAATGGCACGACAATTTCATCCAGCTGTGACTACTGAGCCAGCACTGCGCTAGGGATAATTTGCCCATCGAAAGCAAACACCAGCGCCGCCACAAGCGGAAGGATGACCACCATGGAACGTACCCTCAGTTCCGCCCTGCTTCAAACTCACAGCGTTGCCAGCGACAAATCGGCCTGGCTGCTCCGCGTTATCGCCACCCTCAGTCTGTGGCAGCGCCGCATCGTCAGCCGTCGTCAACTGGCTCGACTGGATGCCCGCCTGCTCGCTGACGCTGGCATTAGCGAAAATCAGCGTTACGTCGAACTGCAGAAGCCGTTCTGGCGTTAACACCCCCGCTTTGCTCCATCCCAAGTTGGGATCTTCTGAGAGCTCCACCGTCTCTGCTGCGGTGGGGCTTTCGTTTTATCTGCAACAGTCATCGCCCGAGCGAGCAGTACAGTTGCCATAAAACCGCCACTGCCCCCGCACAATTTCCCCCGGTTGTATCTGCTCGCCTAAGAGCGCTTGCGGGAACATGAGCTGCCACCCTTGTCTCTCGACAGGAGAACGCCATGGACCGCACTCACGAACCACTCTCGCAACTTGCATACGGCAAGTCCCTGCACTGGCTCGGCCTCTACTCGACGCTGCGTTACTGGCAGCGCAACCGCCGTACCCGTCGCCAGCTTGCCTTGCTCAATGAGCAACAACTGGCTGACGCCGGCATCAGCACAGCTCAGCGTGAGCAGGAACTGGCCAAGCCCTTCTGGCGCTGAGCCAGTAATGGAGCTAGGAATGCCGTTGGGCTAAGCTGCGGATGCGGGCAGAACAGCGCCCCGCCCTACCGGAGTTACCCCATATGCACCTGAAGAAATCCCTGATTGCAGCGCTTCTTTCATTAGGGCTGGCAGGCACCGCCTGCGCCAGCAGCCTGGTCGCGACGACCGATACCCTGGGAGGCGCCTTGGCCGGCACTGCCGAGGGCACCTCGGACGCGACCAGCTCGTTGCGCGACATGAAACAGCTGCGCGCGGCCCGCGATGACGCCGCCAGTTTCGTCGCCAGCGCTGGCGCGATCCGCAGCGTACGACTCGAAGCGGCCCTGGCGCACATTCGCCGTCATGACGCCGCGCTGGCGACGGCGGATGACCTAGCCCTGGCTCAGGCCATCCTCAGCCTGTGAAAACTTTGCACACGTCTATCGATCAGCTCGCTGCTGACCGACGCTGCCTGGCCCCGTAAACTTCGCCTACCTGCCTGGTCGCGGGGAACCGCGCCGGCCTGTCCACGTCAAATCGTCCGTTCTGCAGTTCTCGGAGCTCCTTATCATGCGTCGTTCATTCGTCATCGCCGTCGCCGCCTGCGCCCTGTTCAGCGGTATCGCTCAGGCGCAAACCGTGGTCGCCACCAGCAACATCGTGGTGCGCGCCCTGGATCGCAGCATCAACTTCACGTCCGATACCACCACCTCGCTGCGCGATATGAAAGCCGTGGTGCAGGCCCGTGACGATGCCGCCAGCTTCGTCGCCAGCGCCGGTGAGATTCGCGGCGCGCAACTGGAAGCTGCGCTGCAGACCATCCGCCAGCAGTTGCCGCAAGCGCAGGCTGCCAGCGATCTGCAACTGGCCGAAGCCATTCTCGCTCTGTGACCCACCTCGCCGCCTGGTGCTGCGGCGCGCTGCTGGCGCTGGCCGCAGGCTTCGCCCAGGCGCAGTTGCGTCTGACGCTGGACGACAGCGCTCTAGGCGCAGCCGAACGCCAGGCGAGCCAGGCCCTGCTGGACGAGGCGATGGCCGCATTGCCCCCGCACTTCGTCCAGCAACTGGACCGAGAAGTGAGGGTCAGCTGGCGCGCTGGACTGCCCTCGGAGATCTACGGCCAGGTCGGTCGTTTCAGCGGCATCGAGCTCAACGCCGAGCTGCTGCCGAAGCTGGTCGATGGCTCGGCGGCAGAAAATCGCACCGGTCGCCCGCACGGCACCCAGCGCCAGGAACTGCTGGCCACCCTGCTGCATGAACTGACCCACCTCTACGACCGCGCCCGCCTCTGGTCTGCGGCCGAGCGCCGCCACATCAGCCAATGCCGACAGCACGTCAGCTCCATGGGCCCGGTTGGGCTGCCAGAGGATTGTCGTGGCCAGACCGAGCGCCGCTTCACCCTCAGCGACGACCCGCGTCTGCTCGATCTGGCCGGCTGGCCGCAACGGGTTGGCCAGCGTGGCGCACGCGATCTGAACAACGGCCAGGTCGCACGCAGCCCGGACAGCTACGAGCTGACCAATGCGCTGGAGTTCGTCGCGGTCAACCTCGAATACTTTCTGCTCGACCCCAGCTATGCCTGCCGCCGCCCCTCGCTGGCGCGCTATTTCCGTGAGCACTTCAACTGGACGCCGCCCAGCGAGAACTGCAGCAACGACTATCCCTACCTCAATGCCGGGCGCGACTTCGCCCTGCAGCCACTGGGGCGGCTCGACCCTGAGCGCGTGTATGAAGTCGACTACCTGCTCGCTGAAGCCAACGATGCCTGGATGAGCCGCTGGGGCCACAGCATGCTGCGCCTGGTGGTCTGCGCACCGGGCCGGCCACGTGGCCCGGACTGCCGCCTGGATCTCGACCACCATCTGGTGCTGTCCTACCGTGCCTTCGTCGGCGACCTGCAACTGTCGAGCTGGGATGGCCTGACCGGCGTCTACCCCTCACGCCTGTTCGTGCTGCCGCTGGAGCAGGTGATTGATGAATACACCAAGGTCGAGCTGCGCAGCCTGGCCTCGGTACCGCTGCGCCTGTCGCGCGACGAGGTCGAACAACTGGTGGTACGCGCCGCCGAACAGCACTGGAGCTATGACGGCGACTACTACTTCGTCTCCAACAACTGTGCGGTGGAAACCCTCAAGCTGCTACGCAGCGGTACCGGAAATCCGCGCCTGCATGCCCTCGACAGCATCCTGCCCAACGGCCTGCTGGAACTGATGGATGCGCGCGGGCTGGCCGACACCACAGTGCTCGACGATCCGCGCGAGGCGCTGCGCCTGGGCTATCGCTTCGACTCCTTCCGCGAGCGCTACCAGGCGATGTTCCGCGTCCTGCGCGAACGCCTGCCGATCACTCAGGACAGCGTCGAAACCTGGCTGGAACAACCTGCCGAAACGCGACGCAACTGGTTCGCCAAGGCCGACCTGCGCGCCAGCGCCGCCCTGCTGTTGCTGGAGCAAGCCGCGCTGCGCAGGCAACTGCTGCTGGCTCAGGACGAACTCAAGCGTCGCTACCTGACCGGCCGCGCCGCTGGCGATCCGAGCCTGAACAAGGCCGGTGCCGCGCTGGAACAGATCCTGGCCAACAGCGGCTTCCTCAGCCGTCCGGCCGAACTGCTCGAAGGCGGTTACGGCTTGCCGCAACAGCAGGAGTGGGAGCGCCTCGAAATCAGCAGCCGTGAGCGTCAGCAGCAACTGCGCCAGCTCAGCGACGAGCTCGATGGCGAAGTGCGCAACCTGCTGCAACCCGAGCGCCTGGCTGAGCTGGAGGCCAATGAGGCCAATCTGGTGACGCTGGGCGAACACCTGCGGGTCTTGCACAAGGCCAGTGGCGGGCTGGAGCTGCCGTAAGGCACATGCTGGCGCAGACCGGAATTGACCGTAGCGCGAGGGTGAGCAGGCACGTCGCAATACAAGCCTGGCCTCGCTCTCCCTTTGCGCCCGCCCTGGTTCTTAGCGCTTGCAGTGTGCTGGCGGCAGCACGTCCTGCGCTGCCTGATTGGTCATGATCTGCAGCTCATTGACGTTGCGCGCGGTGAACACCTTGCCCCCGGTCGCCGCCGCCAGGCAATTCCCGGCACCGGTGCCGAGAATATCGACCACGTTGATCTTCAAGTGCGGTTTGCTGCGCGCCAAGGCCTGGGCTATCGCACAGGGATCCTGGTTGCAACTCTCCTCGCCATCGGACACCACCAGCATCACCGACTCGCGGTTGACCCCATCGAGCATCTGTCCGGCCTTGGCGATGCCATCGGCCAGAGGCGTGCCTTGTACCGGTGTCACGGTGCGCAGGCGTGACAGCAGATCTGCTCGTTGGTCAGGACCGAAGTAGCCGACGCTGCGGGCGCCCGGACAGCTCTCCACCAGCACCAGTCCGGCGTTGGCATCACTGGGCAGCTGTTGCACCACGCCAATAGTCGCCTCGCGCGCCGTGGTAATGCGCTTGGGTTCACGGAATACATGGCCCATCGTGTTCGGGGCATTGGTTCCAAGCAGCAGCTGCGTGGCGATATTGGCAACCCCTTGCACCATCGTTGCCTGTTCGATTTCCTTGGGTGTGGCCAGCATGCTGATATCCATGGAACCGGAAGCATCAAAGACGATGACCATCTCCGGCGCCAACTCCTTCGGACGCTCATCGGGGCAAAGGTTCTTGGCATTAGTGATCAACTGCTCCTTGCAGTTCTTCGCCAAGTTCTGCTCGACCTGCTCGCGCAGGGCGGCGTTGTCCTTGAGCAACGGCTCTTCGCGCTGCATCTTCTGCAGGGCCGAACAGTCTCGGGCGATGCCATCGATACGTTTTTTCAGCAGCTCGGCAGGATCCGGCTTGGGCTCGGGTTTTGGTTCAGGCTTGGGCTCGGGAATCGGCGGTGGCAGCGGAATTTCCGGCTCGGGTTCGGGCTCCTCGACCACCGGATCCTCTTCCACTGGCTCCTGCTCGGATGGAACCTCCTCAGGCACGGCCGGCTCTTCGGCCACCGGAGACTCGACCGGTACAGGCGGGGTTTCCGGCTCGCGACAGAACAGCCACCACCAGAGCGCCGCCAGTAGGGCCAGCAACAGCAGGGCAAGCAGCAGCCACAACCACCAGCGCCGCTTGCGTGGCACCTCGCTGACCACGGCTGCTGCACCTGGCGGTAACGCACCAGCTTGCGCGGTAACAGGCGTGATCGGTGGCGCTGGGGGTTGGCCACCGCCCCAGAAGGTCACCAGCGGCTGGCCATTGAGCGAATACAGGGTCGAGGTGTCGGGATAACGGGCCGCTTCACGCAACAGAGCCGCCTGGCGTACACCATCGCCACCCTGTGCATCGAACTGGCTGGCCAGTTGTTCGATAGAAGCCAGTCGCTCGTCGAGCAGGTGGCGCACCTGCGCCGCCTCCTTCTCATCCAACTGACTGAACGGTACCGGCTGGCCGCCAAGATCCGAATACCATTCGACGATATCACCCTCGGCCTGCTTCGGCTTGGCGTACAGGGTCGCCGTGCTCGGCGGCAGGTGCCGGCGCAGGATCTGCGTGAGTTCGCCATGACCGGCCAGGGCATCTGCCGCGCTACGGGTTTGGGAGGACAGGCGGGAGATTCGCTTCATGGCGGTCAGCTTCCTGCTTAGGTAGTCAGGGAAAAGCCTGCTGGCGGAACGACCGGCATGCAGGTGTAACGGCAATGATCAACGCAGGCCAAGATCGCTTTCCAGGCTGGAAACCTTGCTACGCAGCTTCTGCAGCTCAACCTGTTTCTGCAGCACGGCCGGATTCTCCTGCTGGTTGATATTTTTCAGGTCGTTCTCCAGCGCAGCAATTTCTGCCTCGATGCGCCGGTTGCCCTTGGCCTTATTCTTGAGTTCACCAAGCAGGGCGTTCAGCGACTTGTTCAAGGAGGCGTACTGCGCCTGCTGGGTCGCCAGATCCTTGCCGACCGACGCTTTCTCCTGCTCGATAGCGGCATAGACATCACGGAACAACTGGTTGGTTTTCTGCTCGTCGAGCAGGATCTTTTCCTTCTCCTCGACACGCTGGGCGTAGACGCCCTGGGTCTTGCAACCGAATTTGGTGGCGAACCCGGCATCGGCATTACGCGGGTCGCATTCCTGCGAACTGACGGCACAACCGGCGAGCATGGCGACGCCAGCCAGTAGGACAAAAGAACGAAGTGGAGGCATGGACGTATTCCTTGGAGCCTGAATAGGCTGTCGCTGCAGAGTGTGCCGCGCACACCGAAAAGGTCGGTAAAGGTGCGCACAGCGCACCCTACCTGTCATGTTGACCGAGAGTTTCCCGGAGCCTGTTCAGGTCGCGAACAGACTCTTAACCGAGCCGGATCGAAGAACGCTGCTGGTACAGCTGGTCGATTTCCGACTCCAGTTGCGCGATCTGCTTCTGCATCTTGCCGATCTCCGCATCCAAGGTATCGGTACGGGCACCATTGTTGCGCTCGGCGGCGGCAACCTTGGTCCACTCCTGCTGCTTGGAGCGTACGTCGGCCAGGGATTTCTTCAGGTAGGCGGTATTGGCATCGATCTCGGCGAGCTGCTTCTGCGCCTGGGCGCTCTGCACCTTGTTGGCGGCGATGTCTTGCTTGATCTGCTCGATCTTGCGCTTGTCATCGGCGATCACGCTACGCGCGGTATCGCTGAGCATCTGCAGCTCCTGGTTGTCCTTGCGCACGTCGGCGATGGTCGCATCCAGACGGTCTTCCGCGTTGGCATACTGGCTGCGCTGGTTATCCAGATAGTAGTTGGCGCCCATGCCCACGCCACAGCCAGCCAGACCGGCAGCGACCATGCACTGAGCCTTCTTGCTCGGGTTACCCAACTGGCAGGCGAGCATGCCGACCACCGCGCCACCGGCACAGGCTTGCCAACCCGACTTGCTGAAGAACTGCGCCGAACTGCTGTTGGCCAGCCGTGGGTCGACCGGCGCCTGATTGGCAGCCGGCGTCGTGCCGGTGGTCTGACAGCCAGTCAATACGAGAGCGAGACCCAGAACGACCCATTTCATCCGTTGATCCAACAACGCTACTGCTTTCATGTCCATGCCCTTCGCTTAAATGGATTTACAGGATTCCAGCCACTGACTGCGCGCCACTTTGCCGCTTTTCATGTAGCTATTCAGATTCTTCCAGTGGGTGTCGAGGTAACTGCGCAGGTTGCTTTTGCTGCGCGCCGCCATTTGTTGAGCCACCACACTGACTTGCGGCTCGACGGTGGCCGAGGTGTAGTTGAGAGCACCACTGACCACCGTGTCGGCATAGTAGTTGAGCATGAAGTCGAGCACCTTGCGATGACCTTCGAGCTGCTCTTTGCGCGCATCGCAGCGGCTCATCTGGTCATCTTCACCTGCTCCACAACTACGCTTGTAGTTGCCTTCCAGAGTATCGAGGAACATACCGTCGTCCTTGAGCTTGGTGCAGAGGAAAGCACCCAATTGCAGTTCGGAGCGGATCGCCTGGTCGCGTTGCTCGTCACGTGCCTGGGTGTTGGCACGCAGATCGCCACGCAGCTTTTCCAGTTGCTGCTTGAGCGCGTCATCCTGCACGCCGCTGGCGATGCTGGCGATTTCCGCGACTGGATCCTTGTTGTCCTTGCTGCCTGTGGCCTTGCTCGCTGCCGGAGTACCGAGTTTCTTCCAGTCCTGCTCGACCTGCTTGATGCGCTCGCGCGAGGTCAGCACCGGAGCCACCAGGGCCAGGCGCACACCGCCGGTCTTGAGCTTGTTCTGCTCGCCAGCGCTGGCGTAGTAAGGCTGTTCCTGACGCAATGCGGTGCGCAGCTCAGCCTGCGGCGTCAGGTAGTTACCGCCACGCACGATATAGCCGCCAGCCTGGCCATGCTGGCGATCGAGCTTGTTCAGGCGGAAGGGTTCGAAGAGCATCTCATCGACGTTGCCCAGAACGTCATGCAGGCCCAGCGGATTTGGCTTGAGCAAACCGGTCAGTTGCAGCTTGCCATTGGCCGACTGCGCACCAGCGAACCACGCATAAGCACCGAGCCCACCATCCGGCGTGGGGAAACGAATATCGCGAAACTCGGACTGGGAAACGGCCATGCCGCCACGTGCGGCAAACTCCCACTCGGCCTCGGTCGGCAGGCGCAGGAAGCCCGCTGCGCCATCCTCCTTGGGCAGCTTGGCAGCGGCATTCTTACGTAACCACAGGCTGTATTTGTCGGCAAAGGCAGTGGCGTCGAACCAGCTGACGCCGACCTGCGGCAGGCGCAGCTTGGTCGAAGGCGTCGGGCAGGTATCGTTCATCACGGCCTGGTATTGCAGCTCGCTCAACTCGTACTTGGCCAGCAGGTAATAGCGCCCCGGTTCCGGTTTCTGCACCGTGAAACTACCGGCGATATAGCTGGGGCGGGCCTGCTCGATGTAGCCCCACTCGTCGCTGTCCTGACCGAGGGTCACGCCATAGTCACCCATCGGGCTGGCGACTGGAACCTGTACCTTGCGCAGCACCAACGAACCCTCGCACGGCATCGGCAGGATCACGTCATCGGCCAGCGGTTTGGGGTTGTAGTACTTCTCCTCCCAAGCGGCCTGGGCCGGCAGACTGCCCAGCGCCAGCAACGTCGCCGCTGCCAGCAAGGCCTGCTCAGAGGTCACGCAGGCTTTCAGCCGGTTGAATATGGATCGCACGAAACCCTCCTACAGCCGCCACGACGATGGCGATCAGCAATGCACTGGCGAAGGCCAGCAAAATATGAATGTTTTCCAACTTGCAGACGAAGCCGTCGTCGGCCAGGTTGGCGCCCAGCGCCGTATTGAATACATGGCTGCCGACCAGGTAGGCAGCGTAGCCCAAAGCAAAAGCCAAACAGGTGAGCAGCGCCGCCTGAACCATCACGTAGGCGCCAGCAGCCGAACGCTGAAAACCAAGCAGACGCAACAGCGCCAGATCCTTGCGCTTGCGGTCGATATTGGCGAGAAAGGCCCCGGCCAGCGAGGCCACGCAACCGATCACCGCGGTCCAGGCGATCACCGCGAAAATCAGGCCGAGCACATGGCTGATGGCCTTGACCGACTCGATCTCACGCGCCCGCGTGCTGCTCTCTATGCGCTCGCCATCAAGCCAACTGGCAATGCTGGCCACATCATCCAGGCCCCGGGCGTAGATGCGCGCACGGGCATAGCGCTCGCGCACCGGCGCCACCTCGCCGGTGAGGAAGCCGAACATCGGCACGGCATAACCATCGCGAAAATTTTCCATCGCCACCAGCAGATCAAGGTGCACCAGCACCGCCGGCCGGGTAAAGGCGCTGTTCTCCAGCACCCCACCCACGGTCACCGTCAGTTCGCCACGCTCGTTGCTGCCATCGAGCTTGCGCAGCACCAGCAGACGCAACGTATCGCCGACCTGCACGCCGAGTCGGCTCGCCGCACTGGCGCTGAGCAGTACCTGCTCCAACGTCGCGGGCGACGGCAAGGCGGCGATCAGCGGATCGCCACTGGCTGTCGGGATGACTTCGGCATTAGCAACAAAATGCTGACTGTCGCGCTGCAGGTCGGCCTGGGTGTTCAGCGAACGTGTCAGCGGGATGACGAAGCCTACGCCGGGCTGGGCACGCAAACGCTCGAACCAGCCGCCGGCCAAGTCATAGTTGCCGAGCATGCGCACTTCGAGGTTGCGCGGGTCGCTGAGCAGCTCATCATTGAGCTGCGAGACCACGCCATGCTTGAGGCCAAACAACAGCAGCAGGGGCGCGATCACCGCTACCAGCGAGGCGACGATGCACAGCGACACCTTGCGGTCGTGCCACAGGTCACGCGCTGCCAATTCGATCAGCAAACGCAGACGGGGGCGAGTCTCAGGCCGCGTCATGGAACACCGTGCCGTCGGCGCTGGCATCGACGGCGCTACCCTGCAGCGTGCCGACGATGTTGCGGATCGCACAATCGCGCACCAGATCCCAGTCGTGGGTAACCAACAACGCGGCGATCTGGAAACGCTGGACGATTTCGATGATCAGCTCGAACAAGCGTTGCGCCTGCAGAGGATCGAGCGCTGCGGTCGGCTCGTCGGCCAACAGCAGGTCGGGCTCATGGGCAATCGCGCGGACGAAAGACACACGCTGGCGCTCGCCGATAGACAGCTGCGCTGGCAACTTGCCCAGCAAGGGTTGCAGGCACAGACGAGAGATGGCCTCGTCGACCAACTCGCTCTTGCCAGGTAGACCAAGCATGCGCCGGGGCAACTCGATATTCTGCCGCACACTGAGAAACGGCAGCAGACCGCCGCTCTGCAACACGAAGCCCAAACGCTGAGCGCGAATATCAGCCAATTGCGCCTGGCGGTCATCGCGCAGCAGCGCGGCAACATCCAGCCCATCGGCATCTCCCAGACGGAACTGGCCGAGCCCATCGGGACGCAGGATCAGACCAATCATTTCCAGCAGCGTGCTCTTGCCACAACCGCTGGCGCCGGTGATTGCCGCCACCTCGCCACGGCCAAGAATCAGGCGCGGCAAGACGATCTGGTAGTCGCTACCCCGGCGAATGCGCATGTCCTCGATATGCAACATGACCCAAGTCCTAAGGCAAAGCCTCCAGCGGCACAGGGTAAACGTGCTCGCGTGGGTCACTGCCCGGCGCCAGGGATACCCAGCGGTCGGCATCGGCGTTGTAGCGTTGGTAGTACTTGAGCTTGGTGTTCAGGCGCCGAATGAATTTCTCCTGCTCAAGCCCTTCCATGCCTTTCCAGGTTTCCTCGTCGAGGCTGAGCACCTCGCTGAGATAAGGCAGGCCATCAAGGTATTCAGCCATCAGGCCCATGTCGGCGACCTTGACGGTCTTGTCCTTGAGCTGGTTGGGATCCTTGCCCATGGTCGCGGCCACCGAACGCAGGCGCTCGAACATGTCGCTGGGCGAGATCAGGCCTTCGTTAGCAGCATCGGCGATCTGCTTGACCACATCGCTAAGGTCGCTGAGCTGACTCTTGGTCATCAGCACACGCACGTCGGTAGTGGGTACATCCTGACGCACGAAGTCACGGTCACTGATCCACGCCTGAAACACCGGCGGCGCACTGGCACCGGTCTTTTCGCCGAGGTAGGCCAGGCGCATGGCGTGTCCGAGCAGCTCGGCATCCTCGGCCAGGGCGGTATCGCCACCTTTGCCGGATTTCGCCTTGGCGTACTCCGCATCGGCACCCAGCGCGCTACCGGCCGCCATGTCGCCGCGATAGGCCGCCTTGACCTGTGCAGTGATGGCATCGCCAAGGCTGTCGACCATCTTGCCGAAGCTCTCGACGTTGCCGGCATCCACCGGGTAGTACAGCGGCTTATTGAGGAAAGCGTTGGTCGACAAATCCGTGTACTGCGCCTCGGCCGAGGCATGGTTCTTCGAACCGCTCGGGGTCTTCAGGTGCAGGCTGTAGATCGCCACGCCACGGTACTTGGCCTCCAGGCGCACCTGCTCGGCGTTCAGGCCAGTGGACGACAGCTTGCTGTCACCATCGACTGCGCCCGCATCGGTAACCAGTACGATGTAGCGTGCACCGAACTCATTCCACTTGACCTGATCCAGCGCCTGCATCACGCCGGCGTAGGTGTCTTCGTCGTAACTGCTGCTGGACGCAGTTGCCGGTTTGAGCTCGGCGACCTTGGCCAGGAAGTCTTTACCGTCCTTGACCGTGCTCGGGTCGACGTACATCTTGCTGACGTATTCAAGCTTGGGCACTTCCTTGGTGCTGGAGCGGTAGGCGACTAGACCGAACTTGACCTGATCCAGCAGCTTTTCCTGCTCGACGTGGTCGTAGATACGCTTGACCGCCTCACGGGTACGGTCGATGTACGGCCCCATGGAAATGGTCGAGTCGATGACGAACACCACGGCGGCGCTGAACCCCTTGAGGGTGTTGGCATCGGCCGTGGCGTTCTTGTCCGCGCCCTGCTTGTCGGCCGACTCCGCCGCACTCACCGAAGCGACGTTGAGCAGGCGCACCTGGAAACCCTTCTCGGTGAAGGTTTCCTCGGCTTCCAGCACCGGCAACAGGTAGAAATTCTTCGTCAGATCCACCGCGTAATCCGGCTCGCGGGCAGCCACCGCCGGATCACGGCCATTGGCCTTCATGTTGGCCAGGATCGGCTTGAGCAGTGGCGCCGGGTCGTCCTTGGCAAAGAGCTGTTCGAGGCTGTCCTTGTTGCGGAAGAACAGCAGCGGATCACGGCCGGCCGGGTTGGTCAGGGCCAGGGTCATCTGCATCTTCCACGGTACGGCGCAGTCGCCCTTAATCCAACCGACGGTCTTGCCATAGCTGTCAGGGCCGACCTTCAGCCACTCGGCGTTGCCTGCCTGCTCACGCTGGTACACGTAAAAGCGGGTGAATGCTGGCTGCGCCTTACCGCCACTAGCGCCAGCGCTATCGCCAAGCTGGCAGGTCGGCGTGGTCAGCACGCGCTGGTAGAGGGTCTTCTTGCCTTCCTGCAGCAGCGGTTTGTCTGCCGCCATCAGTGGCGCTGCTGCGCTCAGCAGCAGGCCGGCAAACAACAGTTTGACGCCCGGGGCGGTGCGCACGGTCATTTCTTCAGCTCCTCCAGCCGCTGGCTGGCGTCCTGATTGTCCGGGTCGTTGTTCACGGCAATCTCGTACCAATACATCGCAGTCTCAGCGTCAGCCGCTTCGATGCAACCACCGCTGGCATAATGCGCCGGGTCGTACTCGCGGGCATAGGCATAGGCAATGGCGGCATCGCCCGACTGCGCCTTGTGCGCATACAGACGCTGCACCACGCCACAGCGCTCGGCATCCTTGGCAACGGCGATCACCTCCAACACCTGTTCGCTGGACGGATTGGACTTCAGGCAGGCCTGGATGAAAGACAGATCCTCCCTGGCATCAGATAGGGCTTGCGAACTGCACGCGGCCATTGCCCCTACCACTGAAGCCGGCGTGTCGCTTGGTGCGATAGCGGTCGACGGCGTGCGCAGCAGGAACCACCAGGCCGCAACCGCCAGGGCCAGGATGAGCAGTATGGTGATCAGGATCAGCGGCAGCTTGCTGCCTTTCTTTGCCACCGGGGTCTGAGGTGATGGAGCAGGCGGCGCTTCGACAACCACCGGCTCAGGCACGGGTGCTGAAATCACCTCGGGCTCAGGCGCAGGCGGCTCGGGCAGTACTTCTGGCAAAACCGGCACGATGACCGGCTCGGCCTTGCGCTCAACCTTCTTCTCGTCATGCGTCGAGTTACCTGCTGCCTTGGAGGACAGAATGCTGCCAAGGATGCGCAGCACACCCTTGTCGCTGCCGTCCTCGTTACGCAGTTGCAGCATGTAGGCCATCTGAGGATCAAGCATCAACGGGTCGATCAGCCAGGGGCCGACCTCGCCACTGAGTTTTTCATCAACCAGGTTCAAGCCATCGAGCGTATGCCAGGATGGGCTCGTATCCCATTCGCCGTTTTCACCGAGGTAGCGGCCATCCTGATTGCGCTGCACGGTCAGTTCGAGGGCGTCACTGCCCTCCTGCCAACCATGTACGGTCAGCTCTCCATGACCAGGTTGGCCGCTCTGCGCTGCCTTCAGTTCGATTCTCAACATGACTTATTCCGTCCGATCCGCATGCAGGGTGGCGAGCACCTTGCCCAGCGTCTCGTTCTGCTCCGGTGTGATTTCTCGGCCGGCACTGTGACCGGCGTTGTCTTCAGCGATCTTGGCCAGCGCCACCAGCCAGTCGCCCACATAGTTGCGCGTGTGTTCCAGGGGTTGCGCCGGTAGTTGCGGCAGCTTGCCCGGGACGATAACCGGCGGTGCCTGGAACAGCTTGGCGCCACGCTCGATGCGGCTGTCGGGACGCTGCTCCAGCGGTGACTCGATGAACCCTAGCCAGCCGATGAAATCGCCCAGCACGGTTTTCGCGGTGAGCACCTGACGTCCGGCCAGCTGCTCGCGTTTGGTGCCAATCTGCTCGGTACTGACGATGGCCTGCAGCAGGCGTGTTTGTAGGTCGAGGCGATTAGCGCCGGTGATGAGCTCATCAACCAGAGCCTCGACCGCTGGCTTGGAGAAGCCCAGATAGGTCATCAGACGCATGTCTTCAGGCAGGTGGCGCAGGTGGCTTATCCACTCACGCAGTACGGCCTGGGCGAAACGTGCATCGCTACCGCTGGAGCGCAGCGGTAAGGCATTGCTCGACGAGCGAGGCGCCGACTCGCTGTCGCCGAACAGATCAAAACCATCGTCGTGTCCCAGGTCATCACCCAGGTTGAGCGCACCCCCGCTCACAACACCGCTGCTTCCACTATCGCTCACCAGAGCAGTAGGTTCTTCGTCATCGGCGCGCAGGTACAGACCCCGAACCAGATCGTCAGGCAATTGCATTCTCTGCAACAGTTCACCCAGCAGAATGCGCCGCGGCCAGACCGCGTCGAAGATCTGCTTGGCGATCTTGCGCTTCTTCTCCAGCTCGCCGGCGCCTTCTGCCTGATACCAGTGGCCAAGCCGGTTATCCAGCAGATGCAGTACATCATCGAGCTGTTCACGAATACGCCCCAGCTTGACCTCGCGCAGCGCCACGCCACGCAGGTAATGGCTGATACGGCCCATGCCGCCATCGTTCAGCTCCAGCATCGCGTCCCAGGCCTGCTGCGGCTGGTTGACGTGGCGCTGTACAGTTTCGTCTTCGACGAAGGTACTGCGCATCAGCCCCAACGAATCCTGGGCAGCGGCGTTGATACCGATCTCTTCACCAGCCTGCACGTCGAGGAAGGTCACCTTCATGCGCGGTTTGCGCACCAGGAAGGTGTTATCGAAGGGCTGACCGGCCGTCCACTCCTGCAGCCAGGTGTACTGGCCGAAGCGTTCGAGCATGGTCATCTTCATCATGCCGCCGCTACCCCAACCGAGGCGCAGCAAGTCTTCGCCCTTGTCCAAGTCGCTACCAATGCGCATGTCGAACATGGTGATGGCCCACAGCAGCCCCGGCTTACGCAGAGCACGCTCTTCGGGCTTGGCGCCCTGGGTCTTGTCGATCCAGCGGGTCAGTACCGGACCGACAGCGGTGACGTCGGACTGCTTGTTCGATGGCGTACAGACGATCAGCACGTTCATTTCCTGGCTGTCGGTGTAGCGCTCGAACAAATAGGCAACCTTGCCGCGCAGGATCAGTTGCGCCACCGGGCTGGCTTCGTCGCTGCTCACCGCGCGACGCACGTCGTCCAGCGACTCGACCGACAAGCGGCCGCGATAGCCGGGAAAATCGAGCAGATCGACATGCTCGAACAGCGGCTCGCTAGTAGGCTCAACCAACGGGAACACCAACTCGACGGTGAGTGCGGCCAGTTGCGCCAGGGACAGCTCGACCGACGCACGCAGCTCGCCGTCGATGAATGGGCGCACGCCGATGCGCTTGTCGCTGTCCTTGCCCAGGCGTTCGAGCATGTCGACGTTCATGATGCTGTCGGCCTGCGACAGGCCCTTGTCGGTCTGCCGCACCAGGGCATCGAGCGGAGCGAATACGCGATCGGCGTTACCCAAGCTGCTCAGGGTTCTGGCGAAGCTCTGGTAGGCCTCGCTCAACTCGTTGATCTCACCCCAGAAGATCGAGAACAGCCGGGTGCGATCCTCCACCGCCAGCCAGGGCGCCAGCTCCACGGCCACGGGCCAGTAGTACCCAGCCAGACCACTCAGCGACGCCGGGAAACTGCCTTGCAGGTAGTCCCACAGGGCCACCACGTCGTCCTCGCTGACTCCGGGCACCGGCTTGAGCTGGCGGCGCTGGCCGAGTTCCTTGAGCAGTTGGCGGATGGCCGCTTCGTCGAAACGATAGGACACCTTCTCGGTGTTGAAGTCGTTGAAAAAGGAGTTGGCCAGCACCTTGGCCACTTCCACTTCGCCGAACAGCTTCAGCTCCAGCGGGAAATCGTCCGGGCCGGGGCGCGCAGTACGGCTGAAACGGGTGACCAGGCCGGTGGCCTCTTTGCCTCCACCCGGCGGATTGACATGGGTGAGGAAGTCCAGACGACTGCCACCGAAATCAGTCTCCAGCTTGCCGTTGGCACCGGCAGCCAGGGTCGAGATCAGGTACGACTTGCCGGCCTGGGACAGACCGAAGAAACCCACGGTCATCGGCAGGCCGGAAACGCCGCCCAGGCGTCGGGCGGTATTGCGCACGCGACGCAGGCTGAGGATCAGGTCGTCCGCTTCGTTATCCAGGCGTGGCGCGCTGCGGCGCACGTCGCCGATCCAGCGGATCGCCTCGCCGGCACCGGCATGAATGGCGGCCCAGTGTCGGGTCAGTTGCTCAGGCGAGTTACTCATTTGCGAAACACGCTCCCGCTGTCGAGCCAATATTGGGATTCACCCAGCCCGGCGTCGGACAGGGTGTTGAGGCGCAGGCGAATGTGCGAGCGGCTGACCGAACCACTGTTGGATTCGGCACCAAGAAATTCGAAGCTCTCGCTGCCTTCAGCCGGATTGCGCGAAGGCTTGATGCCCAGGCGCACCTTGAGCACCAGCCCCTGGGAAGCGACCTGCTCGCGCAGCTTCTGGTTCTCGATGCTAAGGATGTACAGCGGCGCTGCAGACCAGCGTTCGTTGGCCAGTTGGCGGAAGCCCAGGCGCATGGTGCCGCGCATATCGAAGGTCAACTCGGGTAGCTCGTACTCGGGGTCGTCGAGATCGATATCGCGGAAGTAGACGTTACCGTCCTTGATCACGTTGTTATTGTCGATCAGACCGAGGAACTTCAACGTCGAGTAGGGTTTGAACGCCGCCGAACGGAAGAAGAAGTTGGGCAGCCGCAGGCTGCGGCTGAGCAGACAGAGCATGGCGCCGACTGCGGCCGTGGTCTTCGGGTCCTCGATACGGTCGAGCTTGTTGAACGGGTACCAGCCACCGGTGCGGTACTGGTTGAGCGGCAGGATGCGTCCCGGCGGCAACGGCAGCAGCTTGCGAAACAGCGCCTGCACACCGGGCAGACGCGACGGACGCCCAGTGAGCAGGAGCACATCGCAGGGGTAGCTGTGGACAACTTCGCACAGCGCCTGAATGGTCTTGCCGATGTTCATGCGATCGCCGATAAACGCCTCGTGAATGCGCCGCAGACTGACGTTGAGCGTTGTCGCCAGCAGGTCGAACGGCTCGCTGCCGTTACCCAGTTGGCGGCGTACGGCACTGCTGAAATAGTCAAGCACATCGTCGGTGGGACGCTCGTCGCCAAGCAGTTCACCGAAAGTGCCTCTGACCAGGGTGCCGGCATCCAGCGGGTCATATTGTTCGTAGGCCTTGAGCAGGCGCAGACCGATAGGGCTGAACAGTTGCAGAGTCAGTTGCTGGCGCAGCACGGCGTCCTGCACGGCCAGCGGCTCGCTGCCGATCAGCTTGGACAGCAACGCATCAGGGTTGTCGACACCCGCATCACGCAGCGCCGAGCCCAATGCCGGCAGGACGAACTGGCGGATCACGTCGAGCAGGATGTCGTCACCGGCGACCTTGAAACCATCGCGAAAACGCTGCGAGGGGGTGATATAGACGTTGCTGCCCACGCCATCATCGAGCCGATATTCGGTGATCACCAGGTCGGTGGTGCCACCACCGATATCGATCGAAGCGATGGTCAGACGATCCTTGTGCGGCTGATCCGGACGCGCCATGGTGGCAAAGAACTCCTCCGGACGACCGGCGAAGTTGTTCTGCGTTTCGTTGAACAGGTAGACGACCTGGCCGCAGGTGGCCTCGTCCCACTGCACATGCACTTCCGGCAGGAATGGCCAAGCGGTCTCGCGGCTCTTGGCGTCCTTGATGTTGATCGGATCGTCCTCAGGGTGCCAGCCAAGGCTCTTCCACACCAGGCCGATGGCCTGCTCCATGCACTTGGCGAAGATTTCGCGCTCGGGCTTGGGCATCGACGGCGGCACGGTGAGGATGATCGAGCGCAAGTGGCGCGGCACGCGCGAATGGCTCATGCGCAGACGCTGCGACGGGCTGTTTATCTGCATCAATGCCTGGCCGAGCACTTCGCAGAGCATGAAGGTCATCAACGAGCTGCGCGAATAGTGCGGGTGGAACACCGGCATGCGTTCGTCGAAGGGCAGGCTGTAGAGCGCCTGACCTTTCTCGTTGATCAACCCGGCGACTGGCGCAGCAGTGGCGTGCGGCTCGCTTTCGGATTTGACGTAGGCGCAGTTGAAGCGCCAGCCCGGCTCGTAGTTGTCCTCGTCCCACAGGTAACGCTTCGGGCTGGACAGGCCGGTCGAGCCTTCGGTTCCACGCCGGCGACTGGCCAGACGTCCGGCCTCGCGACCAATGCGGGCGATGGTCGGCCACTGGAAGGCCTCGCGACGGCCACTTTGCACCGAAAAGTGATCCTTGCCGAATACCGCCTGAGCGAACTCGATACGGCTTTCGAAAGGTTCCGGATAAACGTGCTCGGGCTGGGTCAGGTCACGCAGTTCCAGCTCATAGCGCTTGCTCAGGCCATCGTTCTCCTGCGGGTGATCCTCGATCAGGATGCCGCAGGTGCGCGAGTTGCCGACATCGAGCACCATGTCCACCGGAATCGCCTTGTGCAGGTCGCTGTCGCGGTTGGACACCACCTTGAGCTCCGGCACCAGCAACGCCGTACCGAGCAGGTGCAGCAAGTTGAGGTAGTGCGCCTGGTGATAGAGCTCCTGACACTCGTGCTCGATGTCATCGAACTGCATGCGTATCGGCGGCAGTTGCGCCTGCTCGGTGAACACTTCGCGTAGCCAGCCATCGACCCAGGCCAGGTCGAGGAACCAGCCCATCTCGTCGGCCTGATGTGCCAGGGCAAATGCCGCGCCGGCTCGCACATCGTCACTGGTCGGCGCCAGATAGGCGGTATCGCTGCGGCTGGCGAATACTTTGGTATCGAAGGCCAGGGTCACCCGGTGAGTATGACCATCTGGATCCTCACCCTCCTTGAGCTCGATGATACGCATACGCGCCCAGTTCGACGGGCCATCGTCGAAACGCCGAGGTGGGCTGAAGCGAAAGAATGGCAAGGGTAGCCAGAGCCCTTTGAGCAGACGCACCGACTGGTCGACCGCTACGCTGTAGGCCGGGCTCACAGGACTGCCCGGGGCTGCCGGATGGAAAAAGCTGTTGCTGCGTTCATCGAACATCAGCCGCGCCAACGGGCCATCGTTGCGCTGGCGCACGAACTCGCCAGGTAGTTCGCGGCGCAGTTCAAGGGTCACGGCGAAATCCAGGAACTGGACACCGCTGCCCATGATCAGGGTGATCTTATCTTCGTAGTCGGTCTTTTCTGGAAACATGATGCGTTTTTCCGCCCTGTTCTCGGGTCGTGGCAGGCCGTTGGAACTGCCTGGAATTTCAAGGGCCTGTTACTCGACGCCCTGCCTCATGGACATGGGGAATTGCTTGTTCTCATAACTACCCGTGCAGTCAGCAGCGCTACGGCTATCCGGGCTGCACACGACTTCCGGCAGCTTGTAGCTGCTGCCATCGTTGCAGGCAGCCTGCCCCTGGTTGTTGATCGCCAGCTTGCCGCCCTGCATCGCGGCATTCACCGCACCCGAGCACTCGACACCATCACCACGTCGCACCTTGACCTGCCCCTTGCCATCCTTGAAGTCATAGTCGAGTTGCATGGGCTTGCCGGTCTGCGCATCCTGAATACCGGCACCCGCTTTCCAGTTACCGTTGAGGAACTCAGTGGAGCCGGTTTCCAGTGCCTGCGGGGGAATGCTCAGGTCTTGTGGTACGTCCCGACCCGGCGGTTGCTTGCGAGGTTCCTGCTGCTCCTGTGGCGGGTCGGCTGGTGGCTCCTCAGCGGCTGCATCTTCAGGCGCGGACGGCGGCGGTTCTTCGCCCGGTGCATCGAGCTCGTCGTGTGCAGCAGCGCCCTCCTCCTGCTCGGCAGCGGGAGACTCTTGTCCGTCCGGCAGTTGACCATCGATAGCAGCACCCGACCCGGCGCCATCGACCGACCCACCACGACCGAACACGCCGATATCACGCTCATGCACCGGCAATCCCGGCAGATCGATGCGATCGAGGCCGAGTGGCAACTCGACCGTTGGCGCACAGGCGCGCAGCAAGAACAACAGCAACAGCAGGAGCAGTGGCAGGAGCAACAGCCACAGCCAGCGCCACCAACGCGACTTCTTCACCACCTCAACCGGCACGGCGGCGGCCAGCGGGGGCGGCGCGAGCGGTGCTACTGGCGCAGCGCTGGGCACAGGCGGACGCAGACACAACAGCGGGTCGTGATCATAGGTTCCCGCGTGATCGGTGAACCCCCAGAAGGTGATGACGGGCTTGCCATCGACCAGGTAGACATGGTCGCTGTCGGGAAAGTGAATGGTTTTTTCCAGCAGGCGACCGAATATCTGCTTTTCCCGGTTCTGCGCGTCAGCACGCATGCTTTCGCTGGTAGCACCCAGTTTGGCGTGCATCACCTCAAGCTGAGCATAGGCATTCGCGCGCTCCTCAACCGTGGCCGCCGACCAGGGGATCACGTCGCCCTCTGCAGGCGCGTACCAATCGATGCGGTCACCGGTTTCGTTGGGCTGCGGAATGGCTAGGCAACTGGAGGCTTCGCGCCCCATCTTCAGGCGAATGGCCTCGCGCAGTTGCAGCGCGGCGCTGTACACCGGCTGACCATCGACACCCAGCGCCTTGAATTCCTGAAGGTTACCCGTGCGGAGCAATGCGCCTGACATGTGCGGTCATCCTTTCCCTGGCCATCTGAAAATAGAAATTACGGCACAATCATTCCAAATGACGTTGGAAGATCGCGTCAGTCAGCAAGGCTAAAAAGCCTTTTGTATTCAAACGTTAGCTGCACTTAATTTTTCGAAATGTGACATAGACATCGCTTCATGGGAATGCTTTTCGGCGCAAAAATCAATCTGCGATTAACTCTGAATCGATCCCTTATGCGTTTATGTTGAGCTACCTAATCTATCTCTTCTTGCCACTCTTCCGGCAATTGCGGATCGACCGTCAACCAGGACAGCCGGCTGCTCACCCAGATATGCCGATCCGCCGGGGCTTGCTCCGGCTTGTCCAGCGTGGCGACGGTTACATCCAGCGTATCCGGGCTGAGCGAAGTGAGCAGCGCCAGATGTGCACCGCAGTCCGCACAGAAATAGCGTGTACAGCTGGCTGATGAGGCGAACGCCTTCGGCGTGCCGCGCAGCCAGTGAAATGCCTGGCGCGGTACCGTGGCCCAGGTAGTGAGAATGCCGCCACTGCTGCGCCGGCAGACCGAGCAATGGCAGTGCGCGATATCCGTCAGCGGCGCATTGATCCGATAGCGCAGTGCACCACACTGGCAGCCGCCCTGATGTTCGACCTTCATCTTGCCTCCGCCTTGCATTGCCCCGCGCCGCTGACCAAGATGGGCGCTCACCACCACCGGGGGTTCCCGTGATAGACCTGTTGCTGGCCTTGTGGCCGCTGTTCGCCATGATAGTCGCCGGCTACTGGCTGCGCCTGCGCGAGTTCCCCAGCGAGGCTTTCTGGCCGGGTGCCGAGCGCCTCAATTACTTCATTCTGTTCCCTGCCCTGCTGTTCTCCAGCCTGGCCCGTGCGCCGCTGAACAATCCGGCACTGCCGCGCCTGGCGCTGGCCGTGCTGCTCGGCCTGGGCATCGCCTGGCTGGCGCTGCTGCTGGTGCGGCGCCTGCGCGGCTGGCCCGCTGGACGTTTTGGCGCATTCACCCAAGGCATTCTGCGCTTCAACACTTACCTGGGCCTGGCTGCGGTCGGCAGCCTGTTCGGTCAGGAAGGCCTGACCCTCGCCGCGCTGATGCTGGCCCTGATGGTGCCGACGGTGAACGTGCTGTCGGTGTGGTCGCTGACCGCCGAACGTGGCGTCAGCGCGCGCAGCCTGCTGCTGCCGATCATCAAGAATCCGCTGATCCTCGCCTGTGTCGGCGGCGCGCTGTTCAACCTCACGGGCATCGGCCTGCCAGGCGGCACGGATCGCCTGCTCAGCCTGCTCGCTGCAGCCAGCCTGCCGCTGGGCCTGCTCTGCGTTGGCGCGGCGCTCAAGCCGGCACAGCTTGGCGGTGAAATCCCTGCACTGACCTGGAACAGTGCGCTGCGTCTGCTGGCGATGCCGCTGCTGGCCTGGGGCGTGGCCTGGGCGCTGGCCCTGCCGGCCATGGAGAGCGCCGTGCTGGTGCTGTTCTTCGCCCTGCCCACCGCACCGACCGCCTACGTGCTGACCCGCCAGCTCGGCGGCGATAGCCAGCTAATGGCCGGCATCATTACCCTGCAGACGCTGTTGGCGGCCGGCAGCCTGGTGGCGATCATGATGTTGTTGGCCTGATTGACCAGCACGGGCGCTACTCCACGTAGCTCTCGATCAGCCGCTGATATTCACCGCGTGCCTTGAGCGCCTCGAGCCCGCGATTGAAGCGCTCGATCAACTCGGTAGCACGCGGATGCTGCCGCGAGACGATGAAGTGCAGCGTACTGCTCTGAAACGGCACCCGTGACCGGTGAAACTGCGCCAGATCAGCGCCAGCGCTGTGCAAAGCACTGTCCCCCAGGTTACGGTCGGCAATGAACAGGTCGTCACGTTCGAGCAGCAGCAGCCGTGCGCATTCCTGCAGACCCAGTGGAGAATGACGGCGCAGTACGCCCTGCTCGACCATTTGCTGGATCGCCGCCGGCGGCTGCCAGCCCAGCGGATAGCAGAGTCGCCGGCCGATCATGGTGGGCAGATCGTCGAGCTCGATGTGATCACCGGCCCGGCTGAAGATGTATGGTTCGGCCACATAAATGGGCGCCGAGTAGAGAAACTCCGCCTCGCGCTCGGCAGAACGGACGTAGGGAAAGGTGGCGTCGTACTCAACGCGCTTGGCTTTCAGGTAACCGCGGTTCCAGGGCAGCCAGTCGAGCGTGATTGCCGCCCCCTGCTCAGCCAGCGCCGCCCGCACCACCTGGGTGAGCATGCCCTGACCAGGTAATGCCTTGCCAGTGAACGGCGCATAGTCATCGCCCGTAGCCAGGTGCAGCACCTCCGCTCGCGCCGAGACGCACAACAGCAGACTCAGCAGAGCCGCCCCCCATAATCCCACCATCAATCTCCAGTCACTGGCGCGCAATCGCCTTGCTGCCCCGATCATTGACTCTTGCTCTCACAAGCACGGCTGTCCAGTGCAACCAGGCTATAGGGCGACAATTCATGCTGTTCTCTTGATACGAAGCAACGAGCTGGGCAGGGCGCCGTCTATTCTTGTCGCAACACGAACGAGATGCGGCAAGCCGATGAATGACACCAACGCCAACGATCAGCCTGACGTTTTCCCCTATCTGCAGCTGATCCACCAGCACGGCGGCTCGGACCTGTTCTTCAGCGTCGGCGCACCGCCGCACATGAAAGTGGAAGGACACAGCCAGCCGGTGGGCCAGCACATCTTGAAGGCCGGCGAAGTGCAACAGCTGGCCTATCAACTGATGACGCAGAAGCAGATCGCCGAGTTCGAGCGCGATCTGGAGATGAATCTGGCGGTCAGCCTGCAGGGCGCCGGACGTTATCGGGTCAACCTCTATTACCAGCGCGGCGAAGTGGCCATGGTGGTGCGCCTGATCAAGAGCCAGATTCCCAGCTTCGAGGCGCTCGGCCTGCCAAAAATGCTGGAAAAGCTGGCCATGCAGGATCGCGGGCTGATCCTGGTCACCGGCGCAGCCGGTTCGGGCAAGTCCACCACCCTGGCGGCGATGCTGGATTTCCGCAATCGCCACAAGAGCGGGCATATCGTCTGCATCGAAGACCCCATCGAATTTCTCCACAGCCACCAGCGCTCGATCATCGACCAGCGGGAAGTCGGCCTCGATACCCACAGCTTCGACGACGCCCTGCGCAACGTGCTGCGCGAGGCGCCGGACGTGATCATGCTCGGCGAGATCCGCGACGCCGCGACCATGCAGCACGCGCTGCATTACGCCGAAACCGGCCACCTGTGCGTGGCCACGCTGCATGCCACCAGCAGCAGCCACGCCATCGAGCGTATCGCCCGCTTCTTTCCCGACGAAGCCCGCAAGCAGGTGCTGGCCGACGTGGCGCACAACCTGCTCGCGGTGATCGGCCAGCGCCTGGTACCGGGCATCGCGCAAAAACGCGTGGTAGCGGTGGAGCTGATGCTGGGCACGCCCTACATCCGCGACCTGATCCAGCGCGATGAGTTGGAGGAGTTGCGCGAAGCCACGGCACGAGCGGCCGAACAAGGTCTGCAAACCTTTGACCAGCACCTGTTCGCCCTGCTCGAAGCCGGCCGTATCAGCCTGGCCGAAGCGCTCAAGTTCGCCGACTCGCGGACCGACCTCAGCCTCAAGTTCAAGCTCGAGCGCGGCTTCTCCGCCGACGACGCCGAACTCAAGGTACTGCGCGACGGTTGACTGGCTTTATCAGCGATTTCGGCCGATGCTCATCTATACAGGCCGAAACCATAATTCCTCATCGGCCGTCTTTCAGGGGGGCCGATTTATGCTGACCCTGCTGCATTTGCTGTCAGCCATTGCCTTGTTGGTCTGGGGCACACACATCGTACGTACCGGCATCCTGCGCGTGTTCGGCTCGCAGTTGCGCAAGGTGCTCAGCCACAATATCGGCCGCCGGCCGCTGGCGTTCGTCGCCGGCATCGGCGTCACGGCGCTGGTGCAGAGCAGCAACGCCACGGCTTTGCTGGTCACCTCCTTCGTCGCCCAGGGCTTGATGGCGTTGGCGCCGGGCCTGGCGATCATGCTCGGTGCCGACGTCGGCACGGCGCTCATGGCCCGCGTGCTGACGCTCAATCTCAGTTGGCTGAGCCCGCTGCTGATCTTTCTCGGGGTGATCTTCTTTCTCTCGCGGCGGCAGACCCGTGCGGGCCAACTCGGCCGGGTGGCCATCGGCCTGGGCCTGATGCTGCTGGCGCTGGAGCTGATCGTCGCCGCCGCCACGCCGATCACCGAAGCGCGCGGGATTCGCGTGCTGTTCGCGTCATTGACCGGCGACCTGCTGCTCGACGCGCTGGTCGGTGCGTTGTTCGCCCTGCTCACCTATTCCAGCCTGGCTGCCGTGCTGCTCACCGCCACCCTGGCCGGTGCCGGGCTGATCAGCCTGCCGGTGGCAATCGGCCTGGTGATCGGTGCCAACATCGGCAGCGGTCTGCTGGCCTTTCTCACCAGCAGCCTGCAGAACCCGGCCGGACGTCGCGTGGCGCTGGGCAGCCTGATCTACAAGCTGATCGGACTGTTGCTGGTGCTGCCAGTGCTGCAGCCATTGGCCGACTGGCTGGACAGCCTGAACTGGCGTCCTGCGGAGCTGGTGATCTTCTTCCACCTGCTCTACAACGGTTTGCGCGCCCTGCTGATGCTACCCACCGTCGGCTGGATGGCGCGCTTCTGCAACTGGCTGATGCCGGACCGTGCCGATGACAGCGGCATCGCTCGCCCGCGCCACCTCGACCCCACGGCCCTGGCCACGCCGAGCCTGGCACTGGCCAATGCGGTGCGTGAAACACTGCGCATCGGCGACCTGATCGAGGCCATGCTCGGCCACCTGCTGCCGGTGCTGGAACACAACCAGCCGGCGACGAGCAAGGAGCTGCGCCTGCTCAATGACGACGTCGCCAGCCTGTGCCGGGCGGTCAAGCTGTACCTGGCGCAGATCCCGCGCGAGGCGATGAGCGAACACGAGAGCCGGCGCTGGGCCGAGGTGCTCGAGCTGGCGGTGAACCTGGAGCAGGCCGGCGAGCTGATCGAACGCATGCTCGGCAAGATCCAGAACGAGAAGACCGCGCAGCGCCGCGCCTTCTCCGACAAGGGCCTGGAGGAGCTGACCAGCCTGCACGGACAGCTGATGGCCAACCTGCGCCTGGGCCTGAACGTGTTCCTCAGCGCCGATCACGCCAGCGCCAGCCAGTTGCTGCGCGAGAAGCGCCGCTTCCGCGCGCAGGAGCGGCGCCTGGCGCACGCGCATATCGGCCGCCTGCAGCGCCAGGTGCTGCAGAGCATCGAGACCAGCTCATTGCATCTGGAGCTGATCGCCGACATGAAGCGCCTCAACTCGCTGTTCTGCTCCAGCGCCTATGTGGTGCTGGAGGGCCAGGAGACCGGCGCGCTCAGGCTCGAGGGTGGCGAGTGACTCAGTCGGCGCTGCTTACTCGCTCGGGCGCGGCCGGCTCCACGCCGCGCCAGGCATACCAGGCGAAGAACAGCGCCATCAGCAGATAGCCGTGGACGAAGTCCGGCGCGGCGTACCAGGCCAGTTTCGGTGCGTGCATCAGGCCAACGAAGGCCATGCCGGCCGCCACCAACGCGAAGACGGTGGCCTGGCGGAACTGGCGATCGATCACCGCCACGCACATGGCACCGAGCAGGATGGCGCTGAACATGGCGCCCTGCCCCAACGCGCCGATGGCACTGGAAATGCCCTCGACCACCTCAGGGGCGCCACGGTTGAAGCGGGTCATCAGGTAGTTGGCGAAATACGGCAGCATTGCCAGCGCCACTGCCGGGTAGTAACGGGCGTGGTTGCTGTTGAACGCCGTGGCGATCATCGACATGCCGACGAATACCAGGATCGGCGCCACCACCGATACCGGAATCAGCGCGGCGATGAAGGCGATCAGGCCGAACATGGTCGCCAGGCCGTACACCGCGCCATTGAGCAGACTGTAACCACGCCCGGCGCCCATCCACTTCGAACCCACGGTGGCGATGTACACGGTGGTCGGGAACACACCGCCGAACAGCGCGCCGAGCGAGGTGCCCAGTCCGTCCACGGCTTGGCACTCGCGCACGCTGTAGCTGTCACCGGCGGCGCTCATGGCCTCGACGTTGTTCATGGTCTCGATCGCGTTGTACAGGGTGATCGGCAGGATCACCGTCATCAGCGCCAGCAGGCTGGTGAACAGCAGGCCCAGGCCTTCGTACCAGGCCAGGTTGGGCAGCAGCGGGTAGAAACCCAGGTGGGTGAAGGCATCGCTGAACTTGCCGCTATCGGCGGCGCCGATCAGGTAGGCCAGCGCCGTACCGACGACGATGGCGAACAGCGAAGCCGGCAGGCGAAACGGCATGCTCACCCGCGCCACTAGGCCGACGATGGTGATGGCCAGCACCAGCAGGCCGATCACCGGGATTTCCAGGGTCTTGAATAGCATCTCGCCAGCGATGAAGGTCAGCGCCACGCCGGCCACCGCACCGAGCATGGCGGCACGCGGCAGATGCCGCTGTACCCAGTTGCCGATCAGGCTGATGACCGCCTCGATCAGACCACTGATGAAGCACGCGGCCACCGCCACCTTCCAGGCCAGCTCGGCATCGCCGGTGAGGTTCTTCGCCGGCAGCAGCACGCCGAACAGGAAGACGAACATCACCGGCGTGCTGATGCCGTAGGAAAGCGCGGTGACGTCGGCGCGGTTCTCACGGCGCGCCAGACGCGCGGCAGTCCAGGCGTAGTAGAAGTTACCGGCCATCACCGCCACCGCCGCCCCCGGCAGTACCTGGCCGAACACGATTTCGGCAGGGAAGCCCATGCCCAGCATGCTGATGGCGATGATCACGAAGTTGGCGATGTTGTTCTGGAACAGGGCGAAGAAGGCGTCGGTGTCTTCCTTCTTGTACCAGGGGTAATGCACGCGCGGCGTCGACATGCTGGCTGCGTCCTTGTTGTCCGAATGGTCAGGCCGGCGAGTCTAGCAATCCGCGCCCAGGGCATAAACGAACAAGGCAGCCGAAGCTCAATGCCTGTCAGATAGGCTTCGCAAATCCCCTCTTGCGTATGAGCCCCGCCCCGGGGCGAAGCTTTTGAGTCTGCGCCGCCCAGGTTAGCGGCGGGGCGCCGCTCCTACACAAATGGGGGCATGGTCAATAAACGAACAAGGCAGCCGAAGCTGCCTTGTTGTCAGTGCCAAGCCCGCTATGCGGTCTGCGCCAGCTTGCGACGGCGCTGCAGCAGTACCACGAGACCGAACAGCAGGAAGCCCGGAATCCACATCAACTCCTTCATCCAGCGGTCGGTCGGTGCCCGCACGCTGAGGATCTGCTGATCGAACTCCAGACCCGCATCAGCGGCCAGGCTGCCGAAGGTGACGCTGTCCACCAGCACCTTGTCGCCCTCCTCATAGAGGTTCAGGCCGAGCTTCTCCAGGCGCGCCTGGCCCGAAGCGCCATCCGGCACCGGCAGCAGCACGGTGAACTCACGCGGGTCGCCCACGGCGTTCTCGCCGAGAATGCGCAGGCGCAGCGAGCTGCCGTCCTCTACCCCATCGAGCGCTTGCACCAGCTCGGCCGGCGGCACCTCCTGATAAGGGTCGTGCAGCATGTCCATCCAGAAGCCGGGGCGGAACAGCGTGAAGGCCACCAGCAGCAGCAACACGCTCTCGTACAGGCGGCTGCGCACCAGGAAGAAACCCTGGGTGCCGGCGGCGAATATCAGCATGGCGATGGTCGCCACGATGAAGATAATCACGCCGTTCCAGAAGTCGACGTCGATCAGCAGCAGGTCGGTGTTGAAGATGAACAGGAACGGCAAAGCGGCGGTACGCAGGCTGTAGAAGAACGCCACAATACCGGTCTTGATCGGATCGCCCTTGGACACCGCCGCCGCGGCGAACGAGGCCAGCCCCACCGGTGGCGTCACGTCGGCCATGATGCCGAAGTAGAAGACGAACAGGTGCACCGCGATCAGCGGCACGATCAAGCCGTTCTGCTGCCCCAGCGCCACCACCACCGGCGCCAGCAGGCTGGACACCACGATGTAGTTGGCGGTAGTCGGCAAGCCCATACCGAGGATCAGGCTGAACACTGCCACCAGGATCAGCATCAGCAGCAGGTTGCCCATCGACAGCAGCTCGACCAGGTCGGCCAGCACCAGGCCAACGCCGGTCTGCGACACCGCACCGACGATGATGCCCGCCGCCGCCGTGGCGATACCGATACCGATCATGTTGCGGGCGCCAGCGATCAGGCCTTCGCGCAGATCGATCACGCCATCGATGAAGGTGCCGTGGTCATGGCTGCCATCACGGCGCATCCAGCTCAGCAGCGGGCGCTGGGTGAGCAGGATGATGATCAGCATCACGCTGCCCCAGAAGGCCGACAGACCGGGAGACAGGCGCTCGATCATCAGGCACCAGACCAGCACCACCACCGGCAGCAGGAAGTGCAGGCCGGACAGCAGCACCGCGCGGGTCTGCGGCAGCTCTTCCAGCGGCGCGTTGGGGTCTTCCGGCGGCAGTACCGGCACGCTGGCGGCGACTTTCAGCAGCGCCAGGTAGACCACCGCGAGCAGAACACCGATCACCGGCAGGGCATATTCACCGAGCGCCGGCTTGAGCCAACCCAGGCCGTAGTAGACCGCCAGCGACAGGCCACTGATCAGCGCTGCACCGAAGGCGAAACCGGTCAGGCGACGCAGCCAGGGCTTGGGCTGATGACCGCCAATGGGCTGCAGACCGAGCTTGAGCGCCTCAAGATGGACGATGTAGAGCAGCGCGATGTAGGAAATCGCGGCAGGCAGGAAGGCGTGCTTGATGATCTCGACATAGGGCATGCCGATGTACTCGACCATCAGGAAGGCTGCAGCCCCCATCACCGGCGGCATGATCTGGCCGTTGACCGAGGAGGCCACCTCCACCGCACCAGCCTTCTCCGAAGAGAAGCCGGTGCGTTTCATCATCGGAATAGTGAAGGTACCGGTGGTCACCACGTTGGCGATCGACGAGCCGGAAATCATCCCGGTCAGGCCGGAAGCCAGCACCGCCGCCTTGGCCGGGCCACCACGGAAGTGGCCGAGCAGGCTGAACGCCAGCTGGATGAAGTAATGGCCGGCACCGGCGCGCTCGAGCAATGCGCCGAACAACACGAAGAGGAACACGAAGCTGGTGGATACACCCAGAGCGATGCCGAACACGCCTTCGGTGGTGATCCACTGGTGGTTGGCCAACGCGTTGAAGCTGACTCCGCGGTGCGCCAATATCCCCGGCATATAGGGGCCGGCCAGACTGTAGACGAGAAAGACCAGGGCGATGATGGCCAGGGGTGGGCCGAGCGCGCGGCGCGTGGCTTCCAGCAGCAGGGGGATACCGATGCAGGCCGTAACCAGGTCACCTGTGGTCAGGCTGCCGGGGCGCAGGGCCAACTGCTGATAGAAAATGAACAGATAGGCAGCACTGGCCGCGGCGACCAGCCCTAGAGCGATATCCAGCAGCGGCACGCGATCACGCGGCGAGCGTTTGAACGCCGGGTAGGCGAGAAACGCCAGCAGCAGGGCGAATGCCAGGTGAATGGCACGGGTCTGGGTATCGTTGAGCACGCCAACACCGAAGATGAACGGCAGTGGCGAGGCGATCCACAACTGGAACAGCGACCAGAGCAAGGCCAGGCCGGTGATCACCTGGGCCATCGGGCCGACGGGCGTACGCGCGCCGACATCCTGGGCGATCAGTTCCTCGGTGGAAAGTTGCTTGTCATGCATGGGGCGAACCTGCATTTGAGTAAACGGAAAACGGCAAAACCCGCGGGCCTGAGCCTGCGGGTTTGTTTAACACTAGAAGCGAAGCGAGTGATGCGCCTGGCGACGCATCACCAATGGCCCTGACCGGCTGGCCGACAGGGCCCGAAGAGGGTGTTTACAAAACAGCGAGCGAAGGCAAGGCGAAAGCCGTCGAAAAAGCGCAGTGTACGAGTTGTACATGAGCATTTTGATCGGACTCGCGCACGAGAATGCTTTCAACGCAGCATGGCCGAGCGCAGCAATTTGTAGACACCCTCGAAGGCTTACAGCCAGCCGCGTTCTTTGTAGTAACGCTCGGCACCCTCATGCAGAGGGGCAGTCAGACCGACCTTGATCATGTCCTCTTCCTTCAGGTCAGCGAAGGCCGGGTGCAGACGCTTGAAGCGGTCGATGTTGTCGAACACGGACTTGACCAGTTGGTAGACCACTTCCGGATCGGCCTTGGCGCTGGTGGACAGCACGGCCTTGCCACCGATGGACGGCGTCGGCTGATCGTTGCCCTTGTACAGACCGCCAGGGATGTCGGCCTTGGTGTAGTAGGTCTTCTCGGCCAGCAGTTTGTCGATCTCGGCGCCGGTCACCGGAACCAGAACGGCGTCGGTGGTGGTGGTGGCTTCCTGGATCGCGCCATTCGGATGACCGACGAAGTAGGTCATGGCATCGATGTTGTTGTCGCCCAGAGCGCTGGCCTGTTCGGCCGGCTTCAGCTCGGCAGCCAGAGCGAAGGCAGAGCGATCCCAGCCTTTGACAGCCATGATCTCTTCCAGGGTGTCACGCTGACCGGAACCCGGGTTGCCGATGTTGACGCGCTTGCCCTTGAGGTCATCGAAGCTGGCGATATTGGCGCTACGACGGGCAAGGACGGTGAACACTTCACTCTGCAGCGAGAACACCGCACGGATATCGCTCATCGCACCTTCGGCTTCGAACGGCGCAGCGCCGTTGAGGGCCTTGAACTGGTGGTCGGACTGCATGATGCCGAAGTTGAATTCGCCGCTGCGAATGCCATTCACGTTGGCCACACCGCCGCCGCTGGCCGGCGCGTTGCACTTGATGCCGTGCTCAGCCGAGCCACGGTTGAGGAAACGGCAGATGGACTGGCCGGCAACGTAATAGACGCCGGTCTGGCCGCCAGTGCCGATGGTGACGAATTTCTCTTCAGCCTGTGCCATACCACTCAGGGCAGTGCCCGCGAGTGCGGCGGACAGGACCCATGCCAAGGATTTGCCTTTCATGGGAAATCTCCTTTTTCTGTTGTTTTGAGCGAGCGCGCCTTGTGAGCGACGTCCGGGTGGGAAGTCTAACTGCTTGCGACGAATATGCACGCCTTGTTGACCAACCGGTCGTAACTCATTGTGTGGGGCGCAGGCTATCGTCCAACCCCGGCATTGGGCAGAATCGGCCAATGTCGAACGTCCTTCATGAATCATCGCAGGCCTCGGTCAGCGCCAGTCTGACCCAGGCTGTGCTGCACGCAGCCAGTCGCCTCGGCCTCGACCGTCAGGCGCTGCTCAGCGTCTGTAACCTGACTGACCAGCAACTGGCTGACCCCGACGCACGCATTCCCTTCAGCGTCCAGCAGACCCTCTGGCACGAGCTGGATTCACGCCTGCAGCACCCGGAACCCGGCCTGCTGCTCGGGCGCAACCTCACCCCAGGCCCATTCAGCGTCCTCAGCTATCTGCTGCAGAGCAGCGCCACCCTGGGCGATGCGCTGAACGCCGCACTACGCTATCAGCGCCTCGGTGGCGAGGGCGGCGAACTGCATATCGAGACGCGCGACGACAGCCTGTTGCTGCTGTATCGCCCATTGCATCCGCAGCATCCGGCAACCCGCATCCGCGTACTGGCGATGATGGCCTGCTGGGTGCAGATGACCATGCCGCTGCTCGACGACTTCCGCCTGCTCGGTGCGCAATTTCGTCACGCTGCACCAGCCGACCTTGCGCCCTATCAGGACGTGTTCGCCTGCCCACTGCAGTTCGCCAGCGACGACTACGCCATCGCCCTGCCCCGGACCCTGGGTCAGGCGCCCCTGATCCAGGCCAACCCGCCGCTGCAGCAACTGCTGCGCCAGCATGCCGAAACCCTGCTCGCCCGCTTGCCCAGCGCCAGCCTCAGTGCGCGGGTCATCGGCCTGCTCGGCGAGCAACTGGCGCACGGCGAACCCGACCGCGCCGAACTGGCCCGCGCATTGAACCTGAGCGAACGCACCCTGCAGCGCAGGCTGGCCGAAGAGGGCTGCAGCTATCAGCACCTGCTGGCCGACACACGCCGCCAGCTGGCCGAACAACACCTGCGCGACGGACGCCTGCCTGCGGCGGAAATCGCCCTGCTGCTGGGCTACTCCGAACCCAGCGTATTCTTCCGCGCCTTCCGCCAGTGGACCGGCCTGACCCCTGGCGAATACCGCGCCCAGCACGGCACTGCCTGAGGCACAGGTTCGCTCGCCAACACGGCGGTCCTGGGCACCATTCGCCACGCTCATCACCGAGCATCCCGCGGCGCAAACCAACCACGTCGGCATCAGCGCATCACCCGTATCGATGATGACTATGCCTGTGCCTGACGTGCGCTGCCTGGACCCGAGGGGTTAGAGTGGCCGGCCATGCAACGAGGAGAATTCCCCAATGAGCCGACTGGCCTCCATCAAGCTCTCCACCCTCGACCTGGCGCCGATTCGCGACGATGGCGATGCCGCTCAGGCCCTGCACAATTCGCTGGCGCTGGCCCGACATGTCGAGAGCCTCGGCTTCGAGAGATTCTGGGTGGCCGAGCACCACAACATGGACGGCATCGCCAGCTCCGCCACCTCCGTGCTGATTGGCTATCTGGCCGCCGGCACCTCGAAAATCCGCCTGGGCGCTGGCGGCGTGATGCTGCCCAACCATGCGCCGCTGGTGATTGCCGAACAGTTCGGCACCCTCGCCACGCTCTATCCCGGGCGTATCGAACTGGGCCTGGGCCGCGCGCCCGGCGCCGATCAGTACACCGCCCATGCCCTGCGCCGTAGCCGCGATGGCAGCGCCGACGACTTTCCCAATGATGTCGAGGAACTGCAGGCCTACCTCGGCCCGCGCCAGGAAGGCCAGCGGGTGATCGCCATGCCCGGGGCGGGGACCAATGTGCCGATCTGGCTGCTCGGCTCCAGCCTGTTCAGCGCCCAGCTGGCCGGCATGAAGGGCCTGCCTTACGCCTTCGCCTCGCACTTCGCACCGCGCTACATGCACGAGGCGATCCGCATCTACCGCAACCACTTCCGCCCCTCGGCGGTGCTAGACAAGCCTTATGTGATGCTTGGCGTGCCGCTGCTGGCAGCCGACAGCGACGAGCAGGCGCAGTACCTGGCCACCTCCGCGTTCCAGCGCATCCTGGCGCTGATCCGCGGCCAGAGCCTGGTGCAACGCAAGCCCGTACCGAGCATGGACGGCCTGTGGCTGCCGCACGAGCGCCAGGCCGTCGGCGAGTTCTTCGGCCTGGCTACCATCGGCGGGCCACAGACCGTGCGTCAGCGCCTGGAACAGTTGCTGGAGCAAACCGAAGCGGACGAGCTGATCTTCACCTGCGACATGTACGACTTCGCCGACCGCCTGCACGCCTTCGACATTCTTGCCGAGCTGCAACACGGCTAAGTGCGAACTTGTACGCGTGACTGCCCTCTGAACAGAACAGGCCGCCAGATCGGTGGCCCCGTTCATACGATGGGAGACGCATATGAAGAAGACAGCTTCGGCCCACTGGCAAGGTGGTATCAAGGACGGCAAAGGCACCATCTCTACCGAAAGTGGCGTCCTCAAGGACTCGCCCTACGGTTTCAACACCCGCTTCGAGGACAAGCCCGGCACCAACCCCGAAGAGCTGATCGGCGCCGCTCATGCGGGCTGCTTCTCCATGGCGCTGTCCAAGGAGCTGGGCGACGCCGGCATGACCGCCGAGAGCATCGACACCAAGGCGCAAGTGACCCTGGAAAAGGTCGAAGGCGGCTTCGAGATCAGCGCCGTGCACCTGACGCTTCGTGCGAAGATCCCCGGCGCCGAACGCACTGCCTTCGAGAAAGCCGTGGAAGCGGCCAAGACCGGCTGCCCGGTATCCAAGGTACTGAACGCCACGATCACCCTGGAAGGCATACTCGAAGCCTGACCTTGCACCCGCGGCGCACCCATTGATCAGTGGGGTGCGCCGTGCGGATCAGCCCTGGCCTAGATGGCCGTCCCGCAACGCAGCACTTCGCCACGCGCCAACACGTTGCGTTGCTCGTCATACAGCCAGGCCTGCGCTTTCATCAGTTGTTGGCGCGCCTCGATTCGATAGCGTTGACCGGCTGCGAAGTCGTCGTAGCGCAGGCGAATCTCGCAGGTCATGCGCAATGGCTCGCTCTGCATCCCTATCGACCCACCGCTACGCACCTCGAACTGGAAGCGTGTTTCCAGCTCATGCTGGCCGGGCGTCACCTGAAAGTAGCGGCCATCCGGCCAGCGCTTGCCGTCCAGGCGGTCGGCCATCAGCAAGGTATCGGCGGTGGAATACAACTCGACCCAGGCCTGCTGCGGGTCGGGCTTGGGCAGGGGGGAAGCACAGGCCCCGAGCATCATCAGGGCGGGAGCGAGAAACAGGGCGCGCATGGCGACCTCCACGGTAGGGTTCAGGCACCAGCCTACATCGGGAGGCGGGCAAAACCGAGGCGAAACGAGCGTATTCACACGCACGGGGCTGGAGACAAGCAACGCGATCAGCTAGCGTGACGGCATGCCCAACGCCTCTTCTAAAGACCTGCTGCGCCGCTGCGCGGTTCCCCTGCTTGCCCTGCTGCTGGGCGGCTGCTCGACCCTCGACTATTACGCCCATCTCGGTCAGGGCCAATGGCAACTGTTGCAGGCACGCCAGCCAGTCGAACGCCTGCTCGACGACTCGGCCACCGACCCCGACCTGGCCAGGCGCCTGACGCTGAGCCAACAGGCGCGGGACTTTGCCAGCGCCAGCCTGCAGTTGCCAGAGAACCGCAGCTATCGCCTCTACGCCGACCTGGAGCGCCCCTTCGTGGTGTGGAATGTGTTCGCCACGCCAGAGTTCTCCCTCGACCCCGAGCTGCACTGTTTCCCCATCGCCGGTTGCGTCGCCTACCGCGGCTACTACCAGCAGGGCCGAGCCCGCGGTGCTGCCGCGCTGCTGCGTCAGCAGGGCCTGGACACCTACATCGGCGGTGTCGAGGCCTATTCCACCCTGGGCTGGTTCGACGACCCGCTGCTCAACACCATGCTGCGCTGGAGCGACGAGCGTTTCATCGCGGTGATCTTCCACGAGCTGGCGCACCAGCAGTACTACCTGCCCGGCGATACCGCCTTCAACGAGTCCTTCGCCACCTTCGTCGAACGCGAGGGGCTGCGTCAGTGGCACGCGGCCCGTGGTGAAACGCCGCCGGCCAGCGACGACCGCCAGCGCCAGCAGTTCATCGAACTGGTGCTGGCCAGCCGCGAGCGTTTGCGTCAGCTCTATGCCAGCAATCTGTCAGAAGAAGCCATGCGCGCCGCCAAGCAAACCGAGTTCGAGCGCCTGCGCCGCGACTACCGCGCCTTGCGCCAGCGCGAATGGGGCGGCCAGGGTCGTTATGACGCCTGGATCGAAAGCCCGCTGAACAACGCCAAGCTGCTGCCCTTCGGCCTCTACGACCAATGGGTGCCGGCTTTCGCGGCACTGTTCACGCGCGAGGGCCGGGATTGGCGAGCGTTCTACGCCGCCGTGGCCGCGCTCAGTCGGCTGCCGGAAGCGGATCGTCGGGCCGCGTTGGAAAGCCTGATGCAAAACGACTAGAACTGCGGGGCAAATTGCCAGTCCAACCTACTCAGGTTTCGCCCAACACCGGAGGTACAAGCGATGCAACGACTGATTCCCGCCCTGGCCCTGATGCTCCTTGCTGGCGGCGCGCTGGCCGCGCCCAAGCCCTGCGAAGAACTCAAGCAGGAAATCGAAGTGAAGATTCAGGCCAACAACGTGCCCAGCTACACCCTGGAAATCGTGCCCAACGACGAAGTTCAGGATCAGAGCATGGTTGTCGGCAGCTGCGACGGCGGCACCAAGAAGATCGTCTATCAGCGCAACGGCTGATACACCCCTGTAGGAGCGAGCTTGCTCGCGAAGCTTTCGCTTTCATTCGCGAGCAGAGCTCGCTCCTACAGTTTTCAGCAGATGAAGGCCTGACGCATTTCTTCCAGCGTCTCGAAATGAAAGTCCGGCGTCTCGCCGAGCAACTCCTCACGACTACCGAAGCCGTAACCGACCGCCACCGCCTGCAAACCGTTGCTGCGTGCGCCGATCAGGTCGTGCTTGCGGTCGCCGATCATCAGCGCCGAACCGGGCGCCAGTCGTTCCGAGTCCAGCAGATGCGCCAACAGCTCCACCTTGTTGGTGCGGGTGCCATCCAGCTCACTGCCGTAGATGCGCTTGAAGTAGCGGTCGAAGCCGAAGTGCCGGGCGATTTCCTCGGCGAACACCGTCGGCTTGCTGGTCGCGATATAGAGCGTTCGGCCCTGCGCCACCAGCGCCTCGAGCAGAGTTTCCACGCCGTCGAACACACGATTTTCGTACAGCCCGGTAACCCGAAAGCGCTCGCGGTAGTGGTTGACCGCCTGCCAGCCGGTGGCCTCGTCCAGCGCGTAGGTGGCCATGAAGCACTGCAACAGGGGCGGGCCGATGAAGTGCTCCAGCGCGGCCAGGTCCGGCTCATCGATGCCCAGCTTGGCCAGGGCGTACTGCACCGAGCGGGTAATGCCCTCACGCGGGTCGGTCAGGGTGCCGTCGAGGTCGAAGAGGATGGTGGAGTGATGCATGGCGGGCGCCTATTCGCAATCGGAACGGCCGCGAAGGATACCCGCCTTTGCCCGCCGGTTCACGCCTGGGCGGCCTGCGCGCGATAGCCCCAACGCAGCCCGAGGCGAGTGAATGGCCACAGCAGCGCCAGTTGCAGGAGGCTGAAGAACAACATCAATACGAGACGGTCTCCCAGTCCAAACCAAAGCAGCGCCAGCAGCACAATGCCGCAGAGCAGTGCACTGCCTATCCACAATGACAGGGTGATCGCCACCGCCGCTGCCAGCCGTCCGCCATTGAATCCTCGCACCTGCGCTGGCAGTGCCGCACGTGCGGTGAAGAACGCGACCAGCAGATACAGCCCGGCATTCACCAGGTTGACCAGTCCCTCCCAGCCCTGCAGCTCGTACCCGTAGGCCATCCCGCTCAGCAATTGGGTGGTCATCCCGGCCAGTTGCAGGGATGCCACCACGACGGCCAGCGCGAAGCACCAGGCCAGTGTCGCCCCCGGCACCTGCAAGTCGTCAGCGACTACTTCGGCCTGGTGTCGAAACAGGTGCAGCAGCAGCCATAGCGGTAGCAGCGCCTCGAGGCAGAAGATCAACAAACCGATGCCCCACCAACCGAAACCAAACAGCAGGCGCACAGTGCCGTAGACATCCAGTTGCTGGTACAGCCATACGTAGAGTTGCCCAGAGGCAAAGCCCAGAGCCCAGGACAACAGCAGGTAGGCCAGGCCATAACCGATCAGCAACCCCGCCGGCTGCCGGTAGCTCGCCAGGCGATGACGCTCCATGTAGGCATTGGTCAGCCAGTAAACCCCCAGCCCGGCCATCAGCAAATGGGTTAGCCAGTAGCTGGCGACGTAACGCAGCCAGAACGTGGCATCGGTGGCGACATCGCTCATCAGCCACCCGATCAGCGTGACCGCGATGCTGACCACGCTCATCAGCAGCGCCACGCCCACCAGATGCAGCGGCAACACCGGCAGTTGCCTTGCGGCCAATGTCGGCGCGAGCGGTTCCGGGGCGAAGGGATTGGGCTCGGTCATGGGGCGATCCTTGTCGTCGATACAGTCCGTTGGGAGGTAGTCGGAGAATAACGACCTCGTTGACGCAGGAAAGTGCGAAAGCCCGTTTGCGTGCCGCAGTCGATGCAAGGGAGAGGATTTATCCACCTTCATCAACACCCCTTTTTTCTCGCCGCAACTCTCACATCTTTAAAATCAGACACTTAACTAACGACCAGAAAAAAGGGTAGAAACGCCTCCAGCCGGGCTTTGATTTTGATAAACAACCACTTGCCCGCTATCTTCCCTACTTCACTGCCGAGTAGGCAGCTCAGAGAAGGCCGCGGCACCGCAGAGCAGCGAGGCTATGCTTCACTGCCGAGTAGGCAGCTCAGAGACAGGTGCTGGACTGCATACGAACGCAAGAGGCCTTCACTGCCGAGTAGGCAGCTCAGAGATTGCCGTCGACCACCGTCACACCCGCCAGCCCCTTCACTGCCGAGTAGGCAGCTCAGAGAAGGTAGGCGCGGGCGGTGGCGTTGGGCTGCTGCTTCACTGCCGAGTAGGCAGCTCAGAGAGTGGAAAAACGGACGAATCGGCACACCGCCGACTTCACTGCCGAGTAGGCAGCTCAGAGAAGACGCCGCCGGTGTCCTGATAGGCCGTCAGCCTTCACTGCCGAGTAGGCAGCTCAGAGAAGGTACACGTCACGGCTGCGCGGCACGTAACCCTTCACTGCCGAGTAGGCAGCTCAGAGAATGAAAGAGCATGGGAAGTGGGGGTTTCGTTACTTCACTGCCGAGTAGGCAGCTCAGAGATACGCGCCGCGCTGGAGTTACGGCCCGTGGACCTTCACTGCCGAGTAGGCAGCTCAGAGATGGAACACTTCCATGAAAGTGCGCTCGATGGTCTTCACTGCCGAGTAGGCAGCTCAGAAATCCACAGGGTCGGTGAAGCTGTTGCCATCCCTCTTCACTGCCGAGTAGGCAGCTCAGAAATCGGTGACGGCGTCCTGGATTCGCTGCAGGGCCTTCACTGCCGAGTAGGCAGCTCAGAAAAAGGGCGACGTGCCAACCATCGGCCACGGCTCCTTCACTGCCGAGTAGGCAGCCCCACACTTGGCACCCACAAGCAAAAGGGCTTAACTGCCAGCATTGTTTCAGGAGCCCCTCATGGACGACATCAGCCCCTCCGACCTCAAGACCATCCTCCATTCCAAACGCGCCAACCTCTACTACCTGCAGCACTGCCGGGTGCTGGTCAACGGTGGGCGGGTGGAGTACGTCACCGATGCCGGCAAGCAGTCGCTGTACTGGAATATCCCCATCGCCAACACCACCACTATCCTCCTCGGCACCGGTACCTCGATCACCCAGGCGGCGATGCGCGAGCTGGCCAAGGCCGGTGTGCTGGTGGGCTTCTGTGGCGGTGGCGGCACACCGCTGTTTTCCGCCAACGAGATGGACGTGGAGGTCGCCTGGTTCTCGCCGCAGAGCGAGTACCGCCCCACCGAGTACCTGCAGAAGTGGGTAGGGTTCTGGTTCGATGACGGCAAGCGCCTGGAGGCGGCCAAAGCCTTTCAACTGGCGCGCCTGCAACGTATCCGCCAGGGCTGGCTGCATAGTCGGCCCTTGAAGGATGCCGGCTTCCAGGTCGATGCCACTGCCCTGGAAAATGCCCTCGATGCCTCGCAGCGCGCCATCATGGCGGCACCGGATAACACCTTCCTGCTTACTGAAGAAGCCCGCCTGAGCAAGCAACTGTTCGCCATCGCCGCCCGTGCCGTCAGCTATGGCGACTTCACCCGCGCCAAGCACGGCTCCGGCGGCGACCCGGCCAACCGTTTTCTCGACCACGGTAATTACCTGGCCTACGGCCTGGCCGCCAGCGCCACCTGGGTGCTCGGCATCCCTCATGGTCTGGCCGTGCTGCACGGCAAGACGCGCCGTGGCGGCTTGGTGTTCGACGTGGCCGATCTGGTCAAGGACGCGACCATCCTGCCGCAAGCTTTCGTCAGCGCCGTGCGCGGCGACGAGGAACAGGAGTTTCGCCAGGCCTGCATCGAAAACCTCACGCGTGGCGAGTCACTGGACTTCATGATCGACACCCTCAAGGCCGTGGCCGAGCGGGTCGGCGGATGAACGTGCTGCTGATCGCCCAGTGCGACAAACGCGCCCTGGTGGAGAGCCGGCGCATCCTCGACCAGTTTGCCGAGCGCCGCGGCGAGCGCACCTGGCAAACGCCGATCACCCAGGCCGGGCTGGATACCCTGCGCAAGCTGTTGAAGAAGAGCGCCAGGCGCAATACCGCCGTGGCCTGCCACTGGATACGCGGTAAGGACCACAGCGAACTGCTGTGGATAGTCGGCGACGCCAGCCGCTTCAACGAACAGGGCGCGGTGCCGACCAACAGCACCCGCCGCGACGTGTTGCGCAAGGATGACGAGAACGACTGGCACAGCGCCGAGGATCTTCGCCTGCTCAGCACCCTGGCCGCGTTGCTGCATGATCTGGGCAAAGCCAGCCTGGCCTTCCAGAACCGCCTCAAACCCGGCGCGCCCATGGAGCGCAACCTGTATCGCCATGAATGGACATCGCTGCGTCTGTTCCAGGCCTTCGTCGGCAACGACGACGACCCGACCTGGCTGGCGCGCCTGGCCAACCCCAGCGAGCAGGATGACGCCAGCTGGTTGAGCCGCCTGCAACGCGACGGCCTCGACCCCGACTGCGACAAGCCCTTTCGCCACCTACCGCCCCTGGCCGCCGCCCTGGCCTGGCTGGTACTGACCCATCACCGCCTGCCCCTGATGCCCAGCGAGGACACGCGCCTGGGCAGCAAGATCCGCCACTTCCAGCTCGGCATGCTGAAGAACCTGCCAGGAGATATCGACGCCAGCTGGAACGAGCACTGCACCACCCAGGACAGGGCGCAGATCGAACCTTACTGGCACTTCCCCCACGGCCTGCCCGTAACCACCGAGCGCTGGCGCAAACGGGCCAGCAAGCAGGCCCAACGTCTGCTCGTCCTGCTGCCACGCCGCCCACAGCGAGACTGGCTGGGCAGCCCCTACCTGATGCACCTGGCACGCCTGAACCTGATGCTCGCCGACCACCACTATTCCAGTCTCACCGGCCCAGGCCGGGTGCAGGGCGAGACGGGCTATCCGCTGTGGGCCAATACCGAGCGCAAAAGCGGCAAGTTCAACCAGGGCCTCGACGAACATCTGCTGGGGGTCGAGGCCAATGCCGGGCTGATCGGCCATCGCCTGGCCGACTTCGAGCGCAGCCTGCCACGCCTGAGCCGGCACAAGGGCTTGAAGAAGCGCAGCGGCAACGAACGCTTTCGTTGGCAGGACAAGGCCTTCGACCTGGCCGCCGGCATGCGCGAACAGGCTGCTCGGCACGGTGCGTTCATCGTCAATATGGCCTCCACCGGTTGCGGCAAGACCCTGGGCAATGCACGCATCATGTATGCCCTGAGCGACCCCGAGCGCGGCATGCGCTGTGCCTTCGCCCTTGGCCTGCGCAGCCTGACCCTGCAAACCGGGCGCGCCTTCCGCCAACGCCTTCGACTGGACGAGGATGACCTGGCCATTCGCGTCGGTGGCGCGGCCAACAGCACCTTGTTCGAGCACCAGCAGGCGCTCGCCGAACGCAGCGGCTCGGCCTCCAGCCAGGCACTATTCGAAGACGATGGTCATGTACGCTTCGACGGCAATGTGGACGCCCATCCGCTGCTCAACAAGGTGATCCACGAACCCCAGGTGCGCGCCCTGCTGATCGCGCCGGTACTGGTCTGCACCATCGACCACCTGACCCCTGCCACCGAGAGCCAGCGCGGCGGGCGACAGATAGCGCCCATGTTGCGCCTGATGAGCGGCGACCTGGTGCTCGACGAGCCGGACGATTTCGATATCGCCGACCTGCCTGCCCTGGCGCGTCTGGTGCATTGGGCCGGGCTGCTGGGCAGCCGCGTGCTGCTGTCCTCAGCCACCCTGCCGCCCGCCCTGATCCAGGGTTTGTTCGAGGCCTATCGCGCCGGGCGTGTCGAGTATCAGCGCCACCGTGGCGAACGCCCTGGCGAGCTGCCGGCCATCGCCTGTGCCTGGGTCGATGAACAGAGGCAAAGCCGCCTGGACTGTAGCGACAGCGCCAGTTTCAGCGCCGCCCACCTGGACTTTGCCCAGCGCCGCCACGCCTGGCTCGCGACGCAGCCCGCGCGACGCCAGGCGCAACTGCTGCCCCTGCGCTTTGCCAGCCAACGCCCGGAGGAGATTCGCCAGGCTTTCGCCGAACAGATACTGACCGCCGCCCGCAGCCTGCACGACACCAACGCCACAACCGACCCGCACAGCGGCAAGCGCGTAAGCTTCGGCCTGGTACGCATGGCCAATATCGAGCCCCTGTTCGACGTGGCGCTGGCCCTGTTTCGCCTGGGCGCCGCCGAAGGCACTCGCATCCACCTCTGTGTGTACCACTCGCAGTTCCCGCTGCTGCTGCGCTCGGCCATCGAAAACCGCCTGGACACCACCCTGCAACGTGAACAGCCGGAAGCGGTATTCGCCCTGCCGGAAATCCGCCAGCGCCTGCAGCGCCACGCCGAGCCGGATCAACTGTTCATCGTGTTGGGCTCGCCCGTGACCGAAGTGGGCCGCGACCATGATTACGACTGGGCACTGGTCGAACCCTCGTCGATGCGCTCGCTGATCCAGTTGGCTGGGCGCGTACGGCGCCATCGCCCCGAGCCCTGGAACGCAACCAATGTGCAGATATTCGGCAGTAACCTGCGCCATGCCGAACGGCGCGACCAGCCAGCCTTCTGCAAACCCGGTTTCGAGACGGAACACCCCTGGCGGCTGAACAGCCATCGTCTGGACAAGCTGCTGAATGCTGAGCAGTACCAGCAGATTGACGCCCGCCCGCGCATTCTCGAGCGCCCCGCGCCACTGGATGCCAAGGGCAACCTGGTCGATCTGGAACACGCGCGCCTGCAAGGCTGGATGCTGCAACCCGCCGCCCCCGACCCGGCCACGCTGTCGGAGCGCGAACGGCGGCGGCAAAGCAGCCAGCCGCGTGAAATGAATGCCCATGACGGCTGGAGCCAGCCGCTGTTGCACCTCACGGCCCTGGCCCAGCAGCAACAACCCTTCCGCCTCGACACCCAGCCAAGGGTCGAGCTGATCTTGCTGCCGGACGAAGACGATGAGGATTACCAGCTACACCGCATCGACCCCGGCCAGCGCCGCTACGAGCAGATCTACGTGCCGGTGGAAAACAGCCTGCTCCAGCACATCGCCGACCACGAACTGGCCGGCCCGCGCATCAGCCCCTGGGGTGCTACCGACTACCTCCAGGCCTTGTCTGAACTGGCGCAGGAGCTGGACATGAGTCTGGAGGGCTGCGCCAAGCGCTTCGGCACCGTCAGTCTGCCCGAGAGCGAGCGAGGCTGGCGCTTTCACCCCGCGCTGGGCTTTGCCAGGCGCAGATGACCGTGGCGTGCTTTAAATGGCGGCCCTTGGCCAACCCCGACATGCTTGCCTCTGTAGGAGCGGCTTTAGCCGCGAGCCACGTGCAATGGATGACGTCTCTATGAGCTAGCTGGCGATCCGAAAGTCCGAATGCAACGCCCGCCAGTGCTCACGCAATGCGGCCTTGTGCGCCTCGTGCATGGGGCTGTCGCGCAGGGCTGCCGGCCATAGCGCGCGAGCCTTATCGAGGGCGGCCTTGAGGTTGTAGAGAATCGGCGACTCCGGCAGATCCGCGCGCTTGGCCCAGCGCCGGAAGTGCTCGAGCGATACCTCATACCACTGCTTGGTCTGCGCCATGTTCAGCGCGTAGTGCTGCTCGGCAGGGATATAGGCCTTGGTGAAGAGGATGTCGTAGGCCGGCGACAGCACCGGGTTCACGCCATCGGGATAGAGAATGCTCCAGTTCTTCAGATGCGCATCGCCGTTGCCCAACAGGATGTTGACCAGCAAGCGCACAGCCATCTGCACCACGTCACGCTGGCCGCTGTAAGTGTTCTGATAGATCAGCCGGGCGATCTGTTCGTAACTGGCCCTCTGGTACTTGTCCGCCGCATAGGCGAACAGCACCTGGGCGAAGTCCTCGGCATGCACGCGCTTGCCCTCGGCCCGATCAAAACGGCGGATGCCATAGGCATAGCCTTCATCCGGCAGCTTGATCTGCGGCAGACGCTCGAGCTTGTCGAGTTCTACCAGACGGATTTCCGGTATATCCACGCCGGCCAGCGCCGCAAGGTGCATGCAGGTGTATTCGTTGAGCGGTACATGATCATGCACCGTGGAGGGCGTCTTGATGATCCAGTCACCGGGCGCCGCCGTATCCCCCAATTGGTAACGGCCATCGCGCTGGTGCATGGAAAACTTCATCTGCACCCCCGCCAGGGAAAAATGCGCCACCCGGTCCACGGTAGCCACCGCCACTCGGTCGAGCCGCCCACGGTCACCGAAGGCCGCATCCGGGATAGCCTCGGCAGCGACCGGCTCGGCGATTAGCGCACCGGGCAGGTCGCCGCCCAGGTGTACCAACAGCGGGAACTCGTTGTGCTCATGGACCTTCAAGCGCTGGGCCAGCAGTTGGCGCAGCGCGCCTTCGGGCAGCAGGTTGCTCAGCAGCGGGTGCAACTGCATATTGGTCGCCACCGGGAAACTCTTGCCAGCACGGGCCGCGAAGGTGGCCGGGTTGGCCAGTGACAGGGTCAGCGCGGGGCGGTTGGCATCCTCAACAAACGACGGCGCCAGCGACAACACCGTGCGGTTATGTGCATAGCCGGCCACGTAACCCACCAACTGCCCATGCAGCGTCAACCTGAGTGCCGAAACCTGCTCGCCGGCCATCAGTCGTCACCCAGGTCTTGCCAGGGGTCTTCGATGGTTTCCTTGACACCCGCGCCAGGCGCAGACGATGGCGAGCGGTCCACGGCGTAGTTCTGTTGCGCCCTGGCGGGGCCGGCCTCCAGCAGTTGCTCGACCTGACGTGCCAGCTCCTTGGGGATCAGCATCAGAGTGGCGTCCAGGCCTTCGGCGATCTTGTCCAGGGTAGCCAGGCTGGGGTTACCGTCTTTCTCGATCTTGCCGTACTGCTGACGATTCAACCCCACCCGCAACGGCATATCCGTACCTTTCAGGCCAAGCTGCAGGCGTCGACGTTTGATCTGGGTCAGCACTGTGCTGCGCATGGGCTACCTCACTCGCTCTATCCAGGCATGCAGCATATAAGACTCTATTGGATATGAAGAGCCTTAAAAGCTTCAAAATCAACCAGAAGAATCTTATATGCTTCACTTAAAAATGAAGCTTATAAGCCTCATAAAATTTAATTTGCAGCATTAATACTTCAGATGCGAACGATTGAAGCATAAAAGCTTCTTTGCGCAAATGGCTAGGCTTGAGCTGAGAGAAACGGGAGTGATGGCAAAATAGTGATTTCCGTTTTGCCATTCCAGCCTGCTGGCGAAGTAGAAAAGCAGGAAGGACAGTACTAACAGGAAAGGGAAGCCGGCCCGGAGGCCGGTGGATCTAAGCTGCCTATTCGGCAGTGAAGTTTCTAGGCCAAGGCCAATAGCTCATATTTCTAAGCTGCCTTTGCGGCAGAAGACTGCACCTACTGTTCTCACAGCTAGTAGCTAGAGAAGGGTAAGTGATCCCCCAAGGAATTTGCCAGTTGCACCGTATCGATTCTCTGAGCTAGTCTAATCGAAAGACACAAAAATCATAGACTAAGACTAAAAGTTCATAGGTGTAAAAAATTCAGTAACCAGATCTCACCCTGGTTACTGATGAAGCAACGCTTGGTTGCGAGCCGAGCATCCATCTGCAGGAACGATGCAGAAAGGAGGGTACGAAGGTGATGGGCTGCCACTCTGTTAGGAGGGATAGCTGAGGGCACGAATGCCCATTTACACCCCGAGGTAGCGATGCTTCGGGGTGCATCTTACCTCTAGCTGTTTCTCTCAGCACAAGGATTTGTTGCTATGAATGCCCCCTCCTCCAGCCGACAGCAGGCCATCCGCAGCCTGATCGAGCGCTTTATCGCCGAGCGTCTGGCCACCAAGCTCGAAGGCCTGGCCGATGATGACCCCAAGCGCGCCACCCTGCTTGCCCAATACGCCCCGGACGTATGGCTGGAAGATGCCGCTCGCCGCGCCGGGCAGATCCAGGCGGTGACCCATACGCTCAAGGCGATTCACCCGGACGCCAAGGGCACCAACCTTTATTGTTTGCCGAACAGCTTGCCGCAACATGCGCTGGTCGGCAGCCATTGCCTGGGCGACGACTTTGCCGGCGATGTGGTGGGCAATGCCGCCGCGCTGGATGTCTACAAGCTGCTCAAGCTGGAGCACGACGGCCAGACACTGCTCGACCTGCTGCTGGCCGCAGATGCCGATGCCATTGCCGCGCTGCATACAGATGACGAGCAGGCCCGGAGTCTGGCCCCAGCCTTTACCGGCATCACCCGTGCGCGCGACGGCCTGGCCTCCCACACCCACGGCAAGCAGCTGTACTGGCTGGTCGGTGATGATCCGCGCAACGATGAGCACTACCATCTGCTCGCCCCGCTGTATGCCAGCTCGCTGGCACATCGGGTGTATCAGGCGATCCAGGCCGACCGCTTCGGCGAACCAGCCAAGGAAGCGCGTCAGGCGCGCCGCGACAAGCAGTTTCACCCTGGCGTGATTCACGAGTACCCCGACCTGGCGGTGCAGAAGCTCGGCGGCACCAAACCGCAGAATATCTCCCAGCTCAACAGCGAACGGCGTGGCAACAATTACCTGCTCGCCTCCCTGCCGCCAAGCTGGCAGCCGCGCGATGTACGCCTGCCGATCCGCACCCGTGACGGCTCGATCTTCCCGGCCTTCGGCAAGCGCCCGGCGGTGGCCGAGCTGGTGCGCAGCCTGCGCGACTTTCTGCTCAGCGGCCCACCAGCGAACGTGCACACCCGCAACAGCCGCGATGAACTGCTCACCGAGCTGATCGACGAATTGCTGTTGTACGCCGTCGAGCTTTGGGCCTTCGAGCCCGGCTGGTCGGCCAAGCCCGAGTGCAACCTCAACCGCGCCGAGCAGCTGTGGCTGGATTTCCGCCGCGCCGAGCACGACGCCATCTTCGCCAGCGAATGGCGACGCATGGAGTGGCTCACGGAAGTTCGCGAGCGCTTCGCCAACTGGCTCAATGCGCGGCTGGTCAGCAAGCTTTCGGTCGGCGATGTGGAGAACAGCTACTGGGTCAAAAAGGCCGGCGGCAATGCCCTGTGGCTCGACCTCGACTGGCTGAACCGGGCCTGGGTCGAACAATTCGAGCGCGAGCAACGCGACCTGGAGGCCGAACATGAGTGAACTTCCCTCCTCCAACGGCCTGCTGATCGTCCCCCACCTGCGGGTGCAGAACGCCAACGCCATTTCCAGCCCGCTGACCTGGGGCTTCCCCGCCATCAGCGCGTTCATCGGCCTGATGCAGGCCGTCGAACGCAGGCTCGAGGGTCGCTTCGCCCTGATGTTCGACAGCGTCGGGGTGGTCTGCCATAGCCATGACGCCCAGGTCACCGGGGGCTATCAACGCGCCTTGCGCCTGACCCGCAACCCGGTCAACGAGCGCGGTGAAACCGCCGCCATCGTCGAAGAGGGGCGCATCCACCTGGATATCACGCTGATCTTCGGCGTCAGCGGCTATAGCGAAGACGGCCAGCCAGACCCGGTGCAGGGCGACTGGCAAAAGCGCCGCACGATCGCCGCTGAAATCGCAAATCTGCTGGGCAGCATGCGTATCGCCGGCGGTAGCGTGTTCCTCGATCCGCAGCACCAGCCGGTACTGGAGCCATTGGCACAAGGCGAGGAACGCAGCAAGCAGTTCCGCCGCCTGCGTCGCCGCTGGCTGCCGGGCTTCGCCCTGGTCAGTCGCGACGACCTGCTACAAAACCACCTGCAGCAACTGCGTGGCGAGAACGCCAGCGCCGATCTGCTCGATGCCTGGCTCGACCTTTCACGCCTGAACCTGCGCGTCCAGGAAGCCCGCCCAGCCAGCGAAAGCCAGCCTGCCAAAGTCGAGTGGCGCGCCCAGCGCGTGGTGCCCAATGGCTGGCTGGTGCCGATCCCCGTCGGTTACGGCGCCCTCGGCCCGCTGCAGGCCGCCGGCTGCGTGGCCAACGCGCGGGACGGACAAACCCCGCTGCGTTTCGTCGAAAGCCTCTACTCCATCGGCCAATGGCTCAGCCCGCACCGGCTGCGCGATGTCGATGACCTGCTCTGGTATGCCAGCGCCGCCCCCGAGGCCGGCCTGTACCGCTGCCACAACCTTTACAGCCAAACCCTCTGCACTGATGACATGGAGTGACCATCATGACCACCGCCCCTCTGAAAACCGCTTCCGTCCTGGCCTTCGAGCGCAAGCTCGACCCTTCCGATGCGCTGTTTCATGCCGGTGACTGGCAGACGCGCGACAACTGGCAGCCGCTCGCCGTGCGGGAAAAATCCGTGCGCGGCACCATCTCCAATCGCCTCAAGGCCAAAGACCAAGACCCAGCCAAGCTCGACGCCGCCATCGAGAACCCCAACCTGCAGACCGTCGACGTCGCGGCCCTGCCGCATGACGCCGATACCCTGCGTGCCAGCTTCACCCTGCGCGTACTCGGTGGCGCCGGCACACCCTCGGCCTGCAACGATGCCGATTACCGACAGAAGCTGCTGGACACCGTGCAAGGCTATGTCGCCAGCCACGGCTTCGCTGAACTGGCACGTCGCTACGCACACAACCTGGCCAATGGTCGCTTCCTGTGGCGCAACCGTATCGGTGCTGAACAGGTAGAGGTACAGATTGCCCACCTGGTCGATGGCAAGGCGGCCAAGCAGTGGAGCTTCGATGCGCTGAGCCTGTCCCTGCGCAACTTCGACGCCAGCGGCCCGGCGGCCACGGCGCTGGACGAACTGGCCAAGCTGATCGCTGCCGGCCTGAGCGGCGAGCGTCACCTGCTGCTGGGCATCACGGCTCATGTACGCATGGGTGCTGGCCAGGAGGTATTCCCCTCCCAGGAGCTGATCCTCGACCGGGGCAAGGGCGACAAAAGCAAGACCCTGTACAGCGTCGACGGCGTCGCCGGCATGCACTCGCAAAAGCTCGGCAATGCCCTGCGCACCATCGACACCTGGTATCCGGACGCCGGCGAACTCGGCCCCATCGCCGTCGAACCCTACGGTTCGGTCACCACCGAAGGCCGCGCCTATCGCCAACCCAAGGCCAAGGCGGACTTCTACAACCTGCTGGACAACTGGCTGCTCAAGGACAAAGTGCCCAGCATCGGTGACCAGCACTTCGTCATGGCCACCCTGATTCGCGGTGGCGTGTTTGGCGAGGCGGGCTAGCCATGGACCACTACCTCGACCTAAAACTGCTGCCCGACCCGGAATTCCCGGCCACGCAGTTGATGAGCGCACTGCTGGCCAAACTGCACCGCGGCCTGCATGACCTGCGCCGCACGGACGTGGGCATCAGCTTTCCGGATGTGGAAAGCGCCAGCCACGGCCTAGGCGCGCGCCTGCGCCTGCATGGCAGTGCCGAAGCGCTGGATAAGTTGCTGGCGCTGAACTGGCTCAGCGGCATGCGCGACCACTTGAACCTGGGTGAACTGGCGCCTATCCCGGCGCAGGTGCGCTGGCGTTGCGTCAGCCGCGTGCAGGTGGACAGCAACCCGGAGCGCGCCCGCCGCCGCCTGATCAAACGCCACGGCATCAACGAGGCGGAGGCGCGCCAGCGCATCCCCGACAGCGCCGGCAAACGCTGCGACCTGCCTTATGCCACCTTGCGCAGCAACGGCAGCGGTCACAGCTTCCGCCTGTTTATCCGCCACGGCCCGCTGCTCGACAAACCCACCCCCGGCACCTTCGGCGCCTACGGCCTTAGCGCCCAGGCCAGCGTGCCCTGGTTCTGACCCTTTTTCCCAGCCCAAAACGGAGCCCTTGCAAAATCAAGCACTTGCAAGCGGCTCCGAAAAAAGGGGTAGCGCCGGAAAAATCGGGCAGGTTCTTTAACAATTAAGGCGTTAGGGTTATTAGGCTCTAGTTCACTGCCGTGTAGGCAGCTCAGAAAATACCGCGGCCCGCGTGAAGCCGCCGAAAAGCGTTCACTGCCGTGTAGGCAGCTCAGAAAAGATCAGGCGGGAATCGACCGCATCATGGTTAGTTCACTGCCGTGTAGGCAGCTCAGAAAGTCGACGTGTGCCCCATCTGGTCTGCAATCCAGTTCACTGCCGTGTAGGCAGCTCAGAAATCGATACAGTTGCCGCCCGGCATGTAGTGGCCGTTCACTGCCGTGTAGGCAGCTCAGAAAATCGCCAACCTCATCGACCCCTGGCACCGCAAGTTCACTGCCGTGTAGGCAGCTCAGAAACGACGATGAGCCATGACCCCGAGGTGTATATCGTTCACTGCCGTGTAGGCAGCTCAGAAAAAGCGCAAAACCCAATTTTCCCCCGTCAACTTAGTTCACTGCCGTGTAGGCAGCTCAGAAAACCATGTCGGGCAGCGAGGCCGCGACGAAGTAGTTCACTGCCGTGTAGGCAGCTCAGAAAGCGTCCATGGTCTTGACCACGACTTTCGGCAGGTTCACTGCCGTGTAGGCAGCTCAGAAAATTTCCGACTACCCGGAGAAGGTGACCGACTTGTTCACTGCCGTGTAGGCAGCTCAGAAAACGCTGCCGCCATACAGCAACTCAAACTCAGTGTTCACTGCCGTGTAGGCAGCTCAGAAAATGGCATGCAGCGCCTGCAGCGCCGGCTTGAGGTTCACTGCCGTGTAGGCAGCTCAGAAAAGGTTTCCCGCACAGCATTCAGTGGCCAGTGCGTTCACTGCCGTGTAGGCAGCTCAGAAAGGTGTGCCGCAGCAAACCTACACCCCGCTTGGGTTCACTGCCGTGTAGGCAGCTCAGAAATCGACGAACGGGTGAACGTGGTGGAGGTAGACGTTCACTGCCGTGTAGGCAGCTCAGAAAAAGCGGGGTAATGCTCACACCGGCCGCGTTCGGTTCACTGCCGTGTAGGCAGCTCAGAAAGCGCGATTTCCGCGTCGAGGCGCCGGAGATCGGTTCACTGCCGTGTAGGCAGCTCAGAAATGCCAGCGATCCTGCTCGCGCAGGTTCACCACGTTCACTGCCGTGTAGGCAGCTCAGAAATGATAACGGCGCCCGTTCCATTCCATCACGTCGTTCACTGCCGTGTAGGCAGCAATTTGCGGGCTGTTCGCTTCGCTCCTGAGCCCGTCCTACGCAAAATTCCGTGTCCGGAACCAAGCAGCCGGTCTAAGCGGAATCGCAGATACGACTCGCTGCCGCACGGACTTTCAGGCGTCCAAACTACGAAACATCACATGGCAATCCACCAGGCCATACCGGGCGTGGCGGTAGGCCTTGGGCAAGGTGCCGACGATGGCAAAGCCGAGCTTCTGCCATAGCGCCACGGCCACCGTATTGGTCGCCACCACACTGTTGAATTGCATGGCGCTGAAACCCAGTTCGCGCGCCACCTCCAGCGAGTGAGCGCAGAGCTGACCGGCGACGCCGCGCCCGCGTGCAGCAGGAGCGGTCATATAGCCGCAGTTGCACACGTGATCGCCAGGGCCGGCGGCGTTGGCCTTGATGTAGTAGGTGCCGAGAATCTGCCCGCCCTGCTCGGCAACGAAGGGCGCGCGCGGCAGTTCAACCCAGGTTTTCCAGGCCGTTTCGCGATCCATGTTCGGGTCGAAGGCGTAGGTTTCCTGCGCCTGCACCACGTCACGAATGATCGGCCAGACCTGGTCGAAATCGGCCGCCTCGATGGGCCGGATGATCAGTTCGTCGCTCACTGGTCGTAGCCTTCGGCCAGGTGCAGATCCTTGAGTTTCACGTAGTTGCCGGCGGTATAGCTGAAAAAGTTGCGCTCCTTGTCAGTCAGCGGGCGCGCCTGTTTCACCGGGCTGCCGACGTACAGGTAGCCGCTTTCCAAACGCTTGCCGGGCGGCACCAGCGAGCCGGCGCCGATGATCACCTCGTCCTCGACCACCGCTCCGTCCATGACGATGCTGCCCATGCCGACCAGAATCCGGTTGCCCAGGGTGCAGCCGTGCAGGGTGACCTTGTGCCCGACGGTCACTTCGTCACCGATGATCAGCGGGTAACCATCGGGGTTGAACGGCCCGGCGTGGGTGATGTGCAGCACGCTGCCGTCCTGCACGCTGGTGCGCGCGCCAATGCGGATGCGGTGCATGTCACCGCGGATCACGGTCATCGGCCAGACCGAACTGTCCTCACCCAGTTCGACGTCGCCGATGACCACGGCAGAAGCGTCGACGAAGGCACGCTCGCCCAGTTGTGGAACGTGCTGCTGGTATTTGCGAATCGCCACGATAGAAGCTCCTGAGCTGCGGGAAAGCTTGATTCTAATTAAGATGGCCCCCATGTCGGTTGCTATCGCGCCAGAATTATTACCGCTCTGCGCCGCAACCCCACATTCATTCGCCACAGGTGCCTCGTCGTGACCGCGAACAATCCCCTGCTGCAAGACTTCGACCTGCCGCCCTACTCGCAGATCAAACCGGAACACGTCGAGCCCGCCGTCGACCAGATCCTGGCAGACAGCCGCCTCGCCATCGCCAAACTGCTCGAACAACAGCAGGCCAATCCGAGCTGGGACGGCCTGGTGCTGGCGCTGGACGAACTGGGTGCGCGCCTGGGTCGGGCCTGGAGCCCGGTGAGCCACCTCAACGCCGTGTGCAACAGCACCGAGCTGCGCGCGGCCTACGAGGCCTGCCTGCCCAAGCTGTCGGAATACTGGACCGAAATGGGCCAGAACAAGCCGCTGTTCGAGGCCTATGACGCGCTGGCCAAGAGCCCGGCTGCGGCCAATTTCGACGTGGCGCAGAAGACCATCCTCGAACACGCCCTGCGTGACTTCCGTCTGTCCGGCATCGATTTGCCGGCCGAGCAGCAGAAGCGCTATGGCGAAATCCAGATGCGCCTGTCCGAGCTGACCAGCAAGTTCTCCAACCAGTTGCTCGACGCCACCCAGGCCTGGACCAAGCAGGTCACCGACGAAGCCCTGCTGAGCGGCCTGACCGACTCGGCCAAGGCGCAGATGAAACAGGCCGCAGAGGCCAAAGGCCTGGACGGCTGGCTGATCACCCTGGAATTCCCCAGCTACTACGCGGTGATGACCTACGCCGATGATCGCGCCCTGCGCGAAGAGGTCTATGCCGCCTACTGCACCCGCGCCTCCGACCAGGGGCCGAACGCCGGGCAGAACGACAACGGCCCGCTGATGAGCGAGATTCTCGACCTGCGCCAGGAACTGGCGCGCCTGCTCGGCTTCGCCAACTACAGCGAACTGAGCCTGGCCAGCAAGATGGCCGAGAACACCGACCAGGTGCTGAGCTTCCTGCGTGACCTGGCGGTGCGCAGCAAGCCTTTCGCCGAGCAGGATCTCGCCGAGCTGAAAGCCTTCGCCGCCGAGCAGGGCCTGGATGACCTGCAGAGCTGGGACGTCGGCTACTACAGCGAGCGCCTGCGCCAGCAGCGCTACAGCATCTCCCAGGAAGAAGTGCGCGCCTGGTTCCCCGTGGACAAGGTGCTCACCGGCCTGTTCGCCATCGTGCAGAAGCTCTACGGCATCGAGATTCGCGAGCTGAAAGACTTCGACACCTGGCACCCGGACGTGCGCCTGTTCGAGATTCAGGAGAACGGCCAGCATGTCGGGCGCTTCTTCTTCGACCTCTATGCCCGCGCCAACAAGCGCGGCGGCGCCTGGATGGACGGCGCGCGCGACAAGCGCCGCGCCGCCGATGGCAGCCTGATCAGCCCGGTGGCCAACCTGGTGTGCAACTTCACCCCGCCGGTCGGCGGCAAGCCGGCGCTGCTGACCCACGACGAGGTCACCACCCTGTTCCACGAATTCGGCCACGGTCTGCATCACCTGCTGACCCGCGTCGAGCATGCCGGCGCCTCGGGCATCAACGGCGTGGCCTGGGATGCGGTCGAGTTGCCGAGCCAGTTCATGGAAAACTGGTGCTGGGAGCCGGAAGGCCTGGCGCTGATCTCCGGCCATTACCAGACCGGCGAGGCGCTGCCACAGGCCATGCTGGACAAGATGCTGGCGGCGAAGAACTTCCAGTCCGGGCTGATGATGGTGCGCCAGCTGGAGTTCTCCCTGTTCGACTTCGAACTGCACGCCACCCACGGCGACGGCCGCAGCGCCCTGGACGTGATCGAGGCGATCCGCAGCGAGGTCTCGGTGCTGCGCCCGCCGGCCTATAACCGCTTCGCCAACGGCTTCGCGCATATCTTCGCCGGTGGCTATGCGGCCGGTTACTACAGCTACAAGTGGGCCGAAGTGCTCAGCGCCGATGCCTTCTCCAAGTTCGAGGAAGAAGGTGTGTTCAACGCCGATACCGGCCGCGCCTTCCGCGAAGCGATCCTCGCCCGTGGCGGTTCGCAGGAACCGATGGTGCTGTTCGTCGACTTCCGCGGCCGTGAGCCGAGCATCGACGCCCTGCTGCGCCACCTCGGCCTGAGCCAGGAGGCCGCATGAGCGACGCCCCGGTGAACAGCACGCCAAAACGCTTTATCGCCGGCGCCGTGTGCCCGGCGTGCAGCGAGACCGACAGCATCAAGATGTGGAACGTCGACGGCGTGCCGCACCGCGAATGCGTCAAGTGCGGCTATGCCGACACCCTCGACGCACGCGGTAATTCGGTGCCCAAGGAGATCCCCACACGGGTCAACGTCAGCGGCCTGAAGCCCAAGGCGGCCGCCCCCAATGTGCAGGCCGTGCAGTTCTTCCCCAATCCGAAGCTGAAGAAGCCGAAGGAATAGCGCGTAGCCCGGATGCAATCCGGGGAATGCTTGGCACGCTGCCCCGGATTGCATCCGGGCTACACAACGGCCGCTCAGTAGTTCCAGGTGGGTTAGCGGCGCAGAACGCCGATTTCGCAAGCGCCAATAAAGGTGGCGCGCTCGGATGGCCGCCCCACGTAACCCACCAGGCGATGGATCGTGTTGCGCCGATGGTGCAGGCGAGTTGCTCTCACCTCGACCTTACTCGCGGAAAAACTCCCCTGGCGTTGCGCCGAACTGGCGGCGAAAGGCGGCGATAAAGGCCGATAGCGAGTCATAGCCGCAGGCCAACGCCACGTCGGTGACGCGCTCGCCCTGCTCCAGCGGACTCAGCGCATCGAGCAGGCGTTGGCGCTGGCGCCAGACGCGAAAACTCAGACCCGTCTCGCGCAGAAACAAGCGGCTCAGGGTCTTTTCCGAAACCCCCAGGCGCTCGCCCCATTCGCCCAGACCGAGCTGGCGCAGCGTCGCATCCTCCAGCCCCTGACAGACCTCGCGCAGCCGTGCGTCTTGCGGCAGCGGCAGCATCAACGCCACCTCTGGCGCAGCGCGCAGTTCGTCCAGCAACACTGCCGCCAATCTACCCGGCGCGCCCTGCTCGTCGTATTCGGCCGGCAACGCACTGAAACCGCGAATCAGCTCGCGCAGCAGCGGGCTGACCGCCAGCACCCGGCACTCGGCCGGCCCCCAGGGCACCGCGCTGCCGTCGATGTACAGGCTGCGCATCTCGGTGCGTGGCGAGCTGAAGACCTGATGTTCAACACCCGCCGGCACCCACACCGCGCGCTGCGGCGGGGCGACGAAACGGGCGCCAGCGGTCTGCACCTCGAGCACCCCGGCGATGGCGTAGGACAGCTGCACCCAGGGGTGCATATGACGAAAGGTCAGGGCGCGGTTGGTCAGCGATTCGGTGCGGCCATACAGCGGCCGAGGCAGGCTGGGCAGCTCGGGCAGGCTGCGATGCAAGGTGGCGGGATGTCTGTTTAGCGACACTTGCTGGCTCTTTAGCGTTAGCCGGAAATTTTCGAAGACGATAGTCTGGCGCCCTCCTGTATCGCAAGTCCGAGATTCGCCATGTTCCTGCGCCGCCTGCTGCCCGACAATTTCACCCTGACTCTGCTCGCCGTTGTGCTCGCCGCCACACTGCTACCCGCCAGCGGCCAGGTCGCGACGATCTTCGAGTGGATCACCAACCTGGCCATCGCCCTGCTGTTCTTCATGCACGGCGCCAAACTGTCGCGTCAGGCGATTCTCGCTGGTGCCGGGCACTGGCGTCTGCACCTGCTGGTGTTCGCCTGCACCTTCATCCTCTTTCCGCTGCTCGGCCTGGCGCTCAGGCCGGCACTGGAGCCGCTGCTGGGTAAGGAGTTGTACCTGGGCATGCTCTACCTGTGTGCGCTGCCGGCCACCGTGCAATCGGCCATCGCCTTCACCTCGCTGGCGCGCGGCAACGTCCCGGCGGCGATCTGCAGCGCAGCGGCCTCCAGCCTGCTCGGTATCTTCGTCACCCCGCTGCTGGTAGCTTTCCTGATGGGCGTGCAGGGCGACAACGGCTCGACCCTCGATGCCATCGGCAAGATCAGCCTGCAGTTGCTGCTGCCATTCGTTCTCGGCCAGATCGCTCAGCGCTGGATCGGCGGCTGGGTCAACCAGAACAAGAGCTGGCTGAAATACGTCGACCAGAGCTCGATCCTGCTGGTGGTCTACACCGCCTTCAGCGCCGCGGTGATTGGCGGCCTGTGGCAGCAGGTACCGCTGACCACCCTGCTGCTGGTGATTGCCGCCTGCTGCGTGTTGTTGGCGCTGGCCCTGGTGCTGACCCACCTGCTGGGCAAATGGCTGGGCTTCAGCCTGGAAGACCGCATCACCATCCTCTTCTGCGGCTCGAAGAAGAGCCTGGCCACCGGTGTACCCATGGCCCAGGTACTGTTCGCCGGCGGCGCCATCGGCGTACTGATCCTGCCGCTGATGCTGTTCCACCAGATCCAGCTGATGGTCTGCGCGGTGCTGGCGCAGCGTTATGCCAAGCGTGAGGAAGCGCCGCAAATCGCGGCCGTTTGATCGACGCCGCGACAGAAGGGACTTGCCCGGGCCCCAAATAACTGTATTTTTATACAGTATATTTTGGAGTCCGAGCATGTCCGTCAGCCTGCCGCCACGTGGCCGTGGTACCGCCAGCAATCCGCACAACCGCTATGCACCGACCCGTTCGGAGCAGGAAGACGACGGCTGGTATCAGGACGAAACGCCGCCAAGTCGCGCTACCGAAGTGCGCAAGGAGCAGGCGAAGACGGCGATCACCCGCAACAACTCACCGGACGTCGGCTTCGACCGCTCGGTGAACCCCTACCGTGGCTGCGAGCACGGCTGCATCTACTGCTTCGCCAGGCCAACTCACGCTTACTGGGACATGTCGCCAGGCATCGACTTCGAAACCCGCCTGATCGCCAAGACCAACCTGGCCGAGCGCCTCGAAGAGCAACTGCAAAAACCTGGCTACGTGCCGCAGCCCATCGCCCTGGGCATCAACACCGACGCCTACCAGCCCATTGAGCGCGAACAGCGCCTGACCCGCCAGGCCCTGGAAATCCTGCTGCGCTACAAGCACCCGCTGCACATCATCACCAAGGGTTCGCTGATCCTGCGTGACCTGGATCTGCTCAGCGAGCTGGCCAGCCACAACCTGGTCAGCGTGGCCTTCAGCCTGACCACCCTGGATGACGAACTCAAACGCATCATGGAGCCGCGCACTGCCGCCCCAGCGGCGCGCCTGCGTGCCATGCGCACGCTGCACGAAGCGGGTGTTCCGGTCAGCGCCATCTGCGCGCCGATGATTCCGCAGATCAACGACATGGAGCTGGAGGCACTCCTGGAAGCCGCCCGGGATGCCGGTGCTCGCTCGGCCGGTTACGTGCTGCTGCGCCTGCCGCTGGAGATCGCCGGGTTGTTCGAGGAATGGCTACAGGTGCACTTTCCGGATCGCGCCGCCCACGTCATGAGCCTGATTCGCCAGAGCCGTGGCGGCAAGAATTACGACAGCCGCTTCGGTAGCCGCATGCGTGGCGAGGGCCTGTTCGCTGACCTGCTGGAGCAGCGTTTTCGCCTGGCGCGGCGCAGGCTCGGCCTGGATCAGCGAGGCAGCGTGGTGCTGGACTGTTCGCAGTTCTGCCCGCCGGGTGCGCAATTGAGCCTGCTCTGACTTGGCGGCGCGCACCGGCCACCCTGGCGATGGTCGGCATGGACGCTGCCGCAGCTGGTGCAGCGCGAACACCCGCCCTCGATCCCAACGTACGCCTTGGCCCGACGCCGTATATCGCCCACTGGCGCGAGCGCGTCGGGACCTTCGCCGGCTGCGCGCATCTGATCAAGGTCAGCGAAGAGGATCTGCAACTGCTGTACCCCGAGCGCGACCTGCGGCAGGTCGCGGCAACAGGCGCCTGGGCGAATTACCCGAAACCGCCGGTTGTCGCTCAGCTCGCTGGAGGTGACACTTGGCGTGTGACTCGCACAGCGCAGCGACAGTCGTTCTAGCAGCGTATTTTCAGACAACCCAGAGGTTCAGGGCATGCCTTACAAACATCAGGTGATTCCGCTTCAGGCCCACGAGGGCAACGAAACCGCCGAGCAGGCGCTGCACAGCATCGTCGATGGCTTCAAGCGCTTTCGCAACGAGGTCTTCCCGCAGCAGGAAGAGCTGTTCAAGAAGCTCGCCACCGCCCAGAACCCACGCGCCATGTTCATCACCTGCGCCGACTCGCGCGTGGTGCCGGAGCTGATCACCCAGAGCTCGCCCGGCGACCTGTTCGTCAACCGCAACGTCGGTAACGTGGTGCCGGCCTACGGGCAGATGATGGGCGGCGTCTCCACCGCCATCGAGTACGCGGTGATGGCCCTGGGCGTGCAACACATCGTCATTTGCGGCCACTCCGACTGCGGCGCGATGAAAGCGGTGCTCAACCCGGCCTCGCTGGAAACCATGCCCACGGTGAAAGCCTGGCTGCGTCATGCCGAGGTCGCGCGCAGCGTGGTGGCAGAGAACTGCAACTGCAGCGACGACAAGGAAGCCCTGGCCGTGCTGACCGAAGAGAACGTGGTGGCGCAGCTCAACCACCTCTGCACCCATCCGTCGGTGGCAGCCAAGCTGGCGCGCGGCCAACTGTTCATCCATGGCTGGGTGTATGACATCGAAACCAGCCAGATCAAGGCCTACGACGCCGAGCTGGGCAGCTTCCTGCCGCTCGATGGCGACAAGATCCCAATGGCGACGCCACGCGCGCGTTTTCCACAGAGCTGATACGCAGGCTCGCGGCTAAAGCCCCTCCCACAAAACGCACCGTGAACGTGGGAGGGGCTTTAGCCGCGATGTTCCTCCTGGAGCTCCATCGCCCAGGCGGCTCCCCCTTCCTTGGTGCGCCTTAGAACTTCTCCCCGCGCAGCACTTCCACCTGCGCCAGGTAGCAGACCATGGCGAAGTGGTCGTAGTAACGCACCTGCAGATGCTCGGCGATGCGCTCGGCCAATTCGCGGTTGCAGATGATTTCCAGGCGGATGTTGCCTTCGGTGTCCCAGCCGGCGCTGCGCACGCCGCGGTGTCCACGGCCACGCGCGTCGGAAATGGTCCAGCCGGGTGCGCCGAGCGCTTCCAGATCGGCCAGCAGGCGCTTCTCCAGCGCCGCCTCGCAGATCACGGTGAGCAGGGTGCGGCTATGTGCGTTCATCTCAGAACCCCCAGGCGATCAGTCGTTCGGCCAGCGTCAGGTACAGCGGTATGCCGATCAGGATATTGAATGGGAAGGTGATGCCCAGCGAGGCGGTCAGCGACAGCGACGGGTTGGCCTCGGGCAAGGCCAGGCGCATCGCCGCCGGTACGGCGATATAGGACGCCGAGGCCGCGAGCGTGGCCAGCATCGCCGTGCCGCCCAGGCTCAGGCCCATGAAGCGCGCCAGCAAGGCGCCGATCAGCGCACCGAGCAGCGGCATCAGCAGGGCGAAGGCCGCCAGGCGTACACCGAACTGCTTCAGCGCACCGAGCTGGCCGGAGGCGATCAGGCCCATCTCCAGCAGGAAGAACGCCAGCACCGGCTTGAACATGCTGGTGTACAGCGGCTCCAGCGGCTTGATCGCCTCCTTGCCGGCGATCGCGCCGATCACCAGGCCGCCGAGCAGCAGCATGATGCTCTTGCCGAGGAAGATCTCGCGGCCCAGCTCGCCCCAGTGGGTCTCACGCGAAATGCCCTTGGCCAGGACGATACCGACCAGGATCGCCGGAATCTCCAGGATAGCCACGAACAGCGGCATGTAGCTTTCGAACTCGACGCCCTTGGCCAACATGTAGGCCACCGCCACGGCGAAGGTACCGGCGCTGACCGAACCATAATGCGCCGCCACCGCCGCGGCATTGACGCGGTCGAAGCGCAGGCCGCGCAGCAGGATGAACGCCAGGATCGGCAGCAGCACGCCGAGCGCCAGTACCAGAGCCGACTGACCGAGCAGCTGCAGGCTGGCCTGCTGCGCCAGCTCCACCCCGCCGTGCAGCCCGATGGCCAGCAGGAGGATGATCGACAGCGTCTCGTACAGCGCCGCCGGCAGCTTCAGCTCGCTCTTGAGCAGGCCGGCGACCAGGCCGAAGACGAAGAACAGCACCACCGGATCCAGACCCACCTCAGTTCACCTCCCCTGCGTCTCAGGGTGCGCCGTGCGCACCTGTCACTGTTCACCAAGCGCCCCGGTGCGCACGGCGCACCCTACCCGGACGGCTACCCAACCAAAGGAAAGGGCCATGCCCCGGCACAAGGCGGTGCTGATCGCCCTGTTTTGCCTCGCCACGAAGGCGAAGCGCCGGGGCATGACCGGAAAGCTTAGCCGGCACGCCAGGCTTGGCCCCCGCGCTGGCGAGTCGCAAAGACGCCGTTAGCGTTTTGCACGAGGCCACCGAAGGGGGTGAAGCACATGGATGTGCCGTGCAAAAAAAGGAGCCTTGCGGCTAATGCCAGTCAGTTAAGCCGTTGCACTCGATCTTTGTAGGAGCCGGCTTGCCGGCGATCCGCCATAAAAAGCATCGCCAGCAAGCTGGCTCCTACGAAAAGCGCCCCCCTCTACTGCAAGTAGGAGGGGGTGGTGACGAACTTATCTGATCAGCATTAGCCTTGCGGCCCCCGGGACAAACCTGCGCCCTGGCGCTGAATAAAAAAGGAGCCCGGGTTACGCCCCGTCAAACTTGCCCATCCAACAGGCCGGGCTCCATAGAGGTTAACCTTCGATTTCCACCAGTACTTCGCCCGGATTGACGCGGTCGCCCTTGGCCACGTGAACGGCCTTGACGGTGCCGGCAATCGGCGCCTGCACTTCGGTTTCCATCTTCATCGCTTCGGTGATCAGCACCGCCTGACCAGCCTTGACCGTGTCACCTTCCTTGACCAGCACATCGACGATGTTGCCCGGCATGGTGGTGGACACGTCGCCCGGCGCGCCGGCCTGCTTGCGCTTGCCAGCGGCGCCTGCGACGTATTCATTGAGCGCCTCGAACACCACTTCCTCCGGCATGCCGTCGATGGACAGGTAGAAGTGGCGCTTGCCGTCGCCCTTGACGCCGACACCGGTGATGTCCACGCGGTAGCTTTCGCCGTGCACGTCGACCACGAACTCGGTCGGCACGCCTTCACCGCCGACTGGCGCGGCCTTGCCCTGACCGTTCGGCATGGGCAGCAGCTCTTCCGGCTTGAGGGTGCCGGCCGCGCGCTCTTCGAGGAACTTGCGCCCGATATCGGGGAACATGGCGAAGGTCAGCACGTCCTCTTCGGACTTGGCCAGGCTGCCGATCTCTTCACGCAGGCGCGCCAGCTCGGGCTTAAGCAGGTCGGCCGGGCGCACGTCGATCACTTCTTCGCTGCCGATGGCCTGCTTGCGCAGTTGCTCGTCGACCTTGCCCGGCGCCTTGCCGTAGCGACCTTGCAGGTACAGCTTCACCTCGTTGGTGATGGTCTTGTAGCGCTCGCCGGCCAGCACGTTGAAGAACGCCTGAGTGCCGACGATCTGCGAAGTCGGGGTCACCAGCGGCGGGAAGCCGAGGTCGGCACGCACGCGCGGAATCTCTTCCAGCACTTCGTTCATGCGGTTCAGCGCGCCCTGCTCCTTGAGCTGGTTGGCCAGGTTGGAAATCATCCCGCCCGGCACCTGGTTGACCTGCACGCGGGTATCCACGCCGGTGAACTCGCTCTCGAACTGGTGATACTTCTTGCGCACGGCATGAAAGTACATGCCGATTTCCTGGATCAGCGCAAGGTCGAGGCCGGTGTCGAACTCGCTGCCCTTGAGCGCAGCGACCATCGACTCGGTACCCGGATGGCTGGTGCCCCAGGCCAGGCTGGAGATGGCGGTGTCGATGTGATCGGCGCCGGCTTCAATGGCCTTGAGCTGGCACATGGCGCCGAGACCGGCGGTGTCGTGGCTGTGGATGAATACCGGCAGGTCGACTTCGCTCTTCAGTGCCTTGACCAGCGCGAAGGTGGCGTAAGGCGTGAGCAGACCAGCCATGTCCTTGATCGCGATGGAGTCGATACCCATCGCCTGCATGGCCTTGGCCTGGGCAACGAACGCCTCGGTGGTGTGCACCGGGCTGGTGGTGTAGGCGATGGTGCCCTGGGCGTGCTTGCCGGCAGCCTTCACTGCCTCGATGGCCACGCGCAGGTTACGCACGTCGTTCATCGCGTCGAAGATGCGGAACACGTCGATGCCGTTGACCGCGGCCTTGGCCACGAACGCCCTGACCACGTCATCGCTGTAGTGGCGGTAGCCGAGCAGGTTCTGCCCGCGCAGGAGCATCTGCAGGCGGGTGTTGGGCAGCGCCGCCTTGAGCTGACGCAGGCGCTCCCAGGGGTCTTCCTTGAGAAAGCGCACGCACGCGTCGAAGGTGGCGCCACCCCAGACTTCCAGCGACCAGTAGCCGACGCGGTCGAGCTTGTCGCAGATCGGCAGCATGTCCTCGGTGCGCATGCGGGTCGCCAGCAGCGACTGGTGGGCATCGCGCAGGACGGTATCGGTAACGGTGATCTTCTTGCTCATGATGTCCCCTACAGGCCCGCGTGGGCAGCGATGGCGGTGGCGATGGCGATGGCCAGGTGCGACGGGTTGCGCTTGATCGAGTACTGGGTCAGTTCCGGGTGGCTTTCGACGAAGCTGGTATTGAACTGGCCGCTACGGAATTCCGGGTTACGCAGGATTTCCTGGTAATAGGGCGCGGTGGTGCGCACGCCCTGCACACGCATGTCGTCCAGCGCACGCAGGCCGCGGTCCAGCGCCTCTTCCCAGGTCAGCGCCCAGACGATCAGCTTCAGGCACATCGAGTCGTAATAGGGCGGAATGGTGTAACCGGTGTAGATCGCCGTGTCGGTGCGCACGCCGGGCCCGCCGGGCGCGTAGTAACGGGTGATCTTGCCGAACGAGGGCAGGAAGTTGTTCTTCGGGTCCTCGGCGTTGATGCGGAACTGCAGGGCATAACCGCGGTGGATGATGTCTTCCTGCTTGACCGACAGCGGCTGGCCGCTGGCGATGCGGATCTGCTCACGCACGATGTCGATGCCGGTGATTTCCTCGGTGATGGTGTGTTCCACCTGTACCCGGGTGTTCATCTCCATGAAGTACACCTCGCCCTCGGCGAGCAGGAACTCCACGGTACCGGCGTTCTCGTAGCCCACGGCCTGCGCCGCGCGCACGGCGAGGTCACCGATATAGGCACGCTGCTCGGGGGTGAGCTGCGGGCTGGGGGCGATTTCGATCAGTTTCTGGTTACGGCGCTGGATCGAGCAATCGCGCTCGTACAGGTGCACGGTGTTGCCGAAGCTGTCGGCGAGGATCTGCGCCTCGATGTGCTTGGGATTGACGATGCATTTTTCCAGGAAGACGGAGGCCGAGCCGAAGGCCTTGGTCGCCTCGGAAATCACCCGCGGGTAGGCCTGCTCCAGCTCCTCGCGGCTGTTGCAGCGACGAATGCCACGACCGCCACCACCGGAGGTGGCCTTGAGCATCACCGGATAACCGATGCGCTCGGCTTCGCGCAGGGCTTCGGCCAGGTCGGCGACGTTGCCTTCGGTGCCAGGGGTGCAGGGCACGCCAGCGGCCATCATGCTGCGCCGTGCTTCGGTCTTGTCGCCCATACGGCGGATGACTTCCGCACTCGGCCCTATGAATTTGATTCCACGTTCGGCACAGATCTCTGCAAGTTCGGCGTTCTCGGACAGAAAGCCATAGCCGGGGTGCAGCGCATCGCAACCGGTTTCCACGGCCAGATTGACCAGCTTGCGCGGGTTCAGATAGCCGGCCAGCGGATCTTCGCCAATGCTGTGCGCCTCGTCGGCACGCTTGACGTGCAGGGCATGACGATCCGCGTCGGAGTAGATCGCCACCGAGCGGATGCCCATCTCGGCGCAGGCCCGCACGATGCGGACGGCAATCTCACCACGGTTGGCGATCAGTATTTTTCTTATCACGATCCAATCCTCAGCGCAGAGCTGCAAGGGCCGCTGCAACAGTTGGTTGCAAACGTGGTGAAACCCTATCCGGCTATACGAATTAACAAAAATGAATAATTATTTGATCGTGCATAAGCAATTGCTTATGCATTGACCGAACGAGGACAAAACCGTGCGTAAAACCCTGCTGCGCATGACCTTGCGCCAACTCCAGGTATTCCGTGCCGTGTGCGAGCACGGCTCCTACAGCCGCGCGGCCGAGGAAATGGCGCTGACCCAGCCCGCCGTCAGCCTGCAGATTCGTCAGTTGGAGGAGCTGGTCGGCCAGCCGCTGTTCGAGTACGTCGGCAAGAAGCTCTACCTGACCGAAGCCGCCGAGGCACTCAAACGCGCCAGCAGCGATATCTTCGGCCGCCTGGAGAGCCTCGACATGCAGCTGTCCGACCTGCAGGGCTCACTGCAGGGGCAGCTCAACCTGTGCGTGGAGTCCAGCGCGAAATATTTCGTTCCCCACCTGTTCGCCGAATTTCGTCGCCAATACCCGGAGGTCAGCCTGAATCTCACGGTGGTCAATCACGCCCTAGTGGTGCGCCGCCTGACCCAGAGCCGCGACGACCTGATGATCATGAGCCAGGTGCCGCAGGACCTGGCGCTGGACTTCATGCCTTTTCTCGAGAATCCGATCATCGCCGTGGCGCCGCCGGATCACCCCCTGTGCGAGGCGGACAGCCTGCAGTTGCAGGACCTCACCGTCTATCCCCTGCTGATTCGCGAAAGCGGCTCAGGCACTCGTCGCGCCTGCGAAGAGTACTGCCACCAGAAACGTGCACACTTCCCCAACACCCTGGAGATCGGCTCGCTGGAGTCGCAGCGCGAGGCGGTGCTCGCCGGCCTCGGCATTGCCCTGCTCCCACGCCATGCCGTGCGTCTGGAGCTGCAACACGGCCTGCTGCGCGAGCTGCCGGTGGCCGAGCTGCCCTTGCAGCGCAGCTGGTGCGTGGTGAATATCCGCGGCCGGCGCCTGTCGCCGGTAGCGCAGGCCTTCGTCGACTTCATCCGCACCGAGCGCGCGCAGATCGTCAAACTGGCCGAGCGCTTCCAGCCCAGCCACACAGGATCGGGCAAGAATCTCGCAGGATCGGCCTAACCCTTCTTAACTGAGATACGGGACATTGGCATCCTGGGATCGCTCTACCAAAACCTGCCTGGGAGAAACCTATGCTGTCGGGAATCAGCGCCCTGCTCGGCGCCCTTCGCGCTCTGGAACGCGACAACGGCCAGGCCGTGCTCGCCACCGTGGTCAAGGTCGAGGGCTCGGCCTACCGCCGCCCCGGCGCGCGCATGCTGATCCCGCTCTACGGCGGCACCGTGGGCACCATCAGTGGCGGTTGCCTGGAGTCCGAAGTGGCGAAGAAGGCCTGGTGGCTGACTGATGGCGGCGAAGCCGTGATCCGCCGTTACAGCACCGCCACCCAGGACGACGATGACGATCAGGACGCCGCACTGACCTTCGGCCTCGGCTGCAACGGCACCGTACACGTGCTGCTCGAACGCCACAGCGCGGAAAAGCCGCTGGCCGTGCTCGAGTTGCTGCGCCTGGTACGCGAAAGCGGCCAGGCCGGAGCGGTCGCCACGGTGATAGGTAGCTATCGCAACGCCCGCGTGCGTATCGGCGATCGCCTGTGCCTGCATCCCTCGCCGGGCGACAACGGCCGCCTGCTCGATTCCGCACTCGACGCCGAGGTTCGCGCCGATCTGCAACGAACCCTGACCGATGGCCGCTCCTCACTGCGCAGCTACCGCGATGAGCGTGGCGAGATCGAGGTGTTCTGCGAATACCTGGCGCCACAGCGGCGCCTGGTGATCTTCGGCGCCGGGCATGACGCGCAGCCGCTGACGCATATGGCCAAACTGCTGGACTGGCACGTCAGCGTGGTCGATAGCCGCGCCCATTTCGCCCGCGCCGAGCGCTTTCCCGACGCAGATACGGTGCTGCAGGTCGATGCACGCCCACCCTACGACCTGCACACGCTCACCGACGGCGCCATGGTGGCGATCATGAGCCACAGCTACAGCCAGGATCGCCACTGGCTGGGCAGCGTGCTGCAGGGCACGCCGGCCTATATCGGCCAACTGGGGCCACGCGATCGCACCGAACGGCTACTGGACGAGATCCGCCAACACAGCCCGCACTTGCCGGCGTTGGAGTGCCTGCACTACCCGATCGGCCTGGACATCGGCGGCGATACGCCGGAGAGCGTGGCCACGGCGATTCTCGCCGAGATGACCGCCGCCATTAACCTCCGTGCAGGCGGCATGCTCAAGCATCGCCAGGCGGCGATCCACACGCCAACGCCACTGGACTGCAGCGAGATCGTGCCGGCGACCAGGCTAAGTGCGTCCTGATCCCCGGATTGCATCGAGGCCACAGACTCGTAGGGTGGGCTTCAGCCCACCACGACTGGTGGGCTAAAGCCCACCCTACGGCTACTTGCCCGCCATCTCCGTAGGAGCGGCTTCAGCCGCGATCACCTGGCTCGCCGCTATAGCGGCTCCTACGAAGAGCGATACCGCGAGAGACCTCAGATCTACCCCTGGCGCAATTCTGTGGCAGGGCTTTGGCCGCGAACGCCCCCAGCTGCCCCATAAACACGAACGCCCGGGATTACCCCGGGCTTTCGTGTTTCCAGTATCGGACGTCAGGCCTTGATCTGCGCCGGGAACGGCAGCTTGCGCAAGCGCACGCCAGTGGCCGCGAACAGGGCGTTGGCCAGGGCCGGCGCCAGCGGTGGCACGCCCGGCTCACCGACACCGGTAGGATTCGCCGCCGACGGCACGATATGCACCTCGACCTTGGGCATCTCGTTCATGCGCAGCACCTGGAAGTCGTGGAAGTTCGATTGCTCGACCCGCCCTTCCTTCAGGGTGATTGCGCTGTGCCGAGCAGCCGCCAGGGCGAAGCCAATGCCGCCTTCCATCTGCGCCTTGATCACATCCGGGTTGATCGCGATGCCACAGTCCACGGCGCACACCACGCGATCCAGACGGTAGCTGCCATCGGCCTTCACCGTGACTTCGGCGACCTGCGCCACGAACGAGCCGAACGACTCGTGCACGGCAATGCCACGCCCGCGCTTCTCGCCCTCGGCACCCGCCGCCAGTGGCTTGTCCCAGCCGGCCTGCTTGGCGGCCAGCTCCAGCGCACCGCGGTGACGCGGATGACTTTCCAGCAACGCATGACGGAAGATGTAAGGGTCCTGCCCTGCAGCGACGGCGGCCTCATCGATCATGGTTTCGGCGACGTAACCGGTGTGGGTATGACCGACCGAACGCCACCACAGCACCGGCACCTTGATATTGCTCGGCGTGCTCAGCTCCACCTGCAGGTTGGGCACCGCATAGGACAGGTTGGAGAGGCCCTCGACCGAGGTATGGTCGATGCCGTCCTTGATCATGAAGGGCTCCATCGAAGTACCGGCCATGATCGACTGGCCGACGATGCGGTTGTGCCAGGCCTGCAGCTTGCCGGCCTGGTCCAGGCCGATGCGCACGCGGTGCAGGTACAGCGGCCGGAAATAACCGCCACGAGTATCGTCCTCGCGCGTCCAGACCATCTTCACCGGCGCGTCCACGCCCTTGTCACGCGCAGCCTTGGTGATCGCCACCGCCTCCAGCAGGTAGTCCGACACCGAACTGGCGCGGCGACCAAAGCTGCCGCCGGCATACAGCTGGGTCAGCGACACCTGCTCGGGCGTCAGGCCCAGGTAGCCGCTGATGATGGCTTGGTCGACGGTCTGAAACTGCTCGCCGTTCCAGATTTCGCAGCGGTCGCTGGAGAGTTTCACCAGGCAGTTCATCGGCTCCATCGCCGCGTGCGCCAGATAAGGAAACTCGTAGTCGGCCTCGACGGTTTTCGCCGCCTGGGCCAGCGCCGCATCGGTATCGCCCTTGCTCGTGGCCGGCAGGCCTGGCTTGCCCGCATCGTCGCGGTATTGCGCGAGAATTTCCTCGCTGCCCAGGGTGAAGGCCTGGCTCTCGTCCCACTCGATCACCAGCGCATCGCGGCCCTGTCGCGCCGCCCAGGTGTTCTTCGCCAACACGGCGACGCCCGAACGACCGTGGGGCAGATCGCGAAACTCCACCACCTCGACCACGTCATGCACGGCCTTGGCCTTGCTGCTGTCGACCGAGCGCGGCACGCCGCCGAAGCGCGGTGGATAAGCAACCATGGCCACCAGCATGCCGGGCAGCTTGAAGTCCTGGGTGAAGATGGCGCTGCCATCGGTCTTGTCGGTGCTGTCCTTGCGGCGCAGCTCGAGCTTGCCGATCAGCTTGAAGTCCTTGGGGTCCTTGAGTTGCACCTGCTCCGGCACCGGCAGTGACGCCGCCGCCTCGACCAGATCACCGAAGCCGGCGCTACGGCCGGAGCCGGCGTGACTGACCACGCCCTGGCTGACGCTGATTTCACCGGCCGGCACGCCCCAACGCTGCGCGGCCGCAGCCACCAGCATGGCCTTGGCGGTGGCGCCGGCGTTGCGCATCTGTTCCCAGGAGTTGGCCATGGCGGTGCTGCCGCCAGTGCCCTGCATGGGGCCGAAGGCGAGATTGTTGTAGCGTTTCACATCGGCCGGCGCGCCTTCGACGCGTACCTTGTCCCAGTCGGCATCCAGCTCTTCGGCGAGCAGGGTGGCCAGGCCGGTGTAGCTGCCCTGGCCCATTTCCAGGTGTTTGGCCAGCACAGTCACCGTACCGTCGAGGTCGATACGCACGAAGGCATTCGGTTCCAGCGGGCCACCTGCCGCCAGCGCATCCATACCGCGCATCAGCGGCGCGAAGAAGATGCCCAGCGCCAGGCCACCTGCGCCCTTGAGCAGGGTGCGACGGCTGACATTGAGGATGCCGCGAGTCGCGCTATCGGGGGTTTCGATCTTGCCCATGTCTATGCGCCTCCTCAGGCCAGTTTGCCGGCAGCTTCGTGAATGGCGGCGCGAATCCGCACATAGGTGGCGCAGCGGCAGATGTTGCTGCTCATGGCCGCGTCGATATCGGCATCGCTCGGCGCCTTGTTGCTGCTCAGCAGCGCCGTCGCCGCCATGATCTGCCCGGACTGGCAGTAGCCGCACTGCACCACGTCGAGCTGGCGCCAGGCGTCCTGAACCACCTTGCCCACGGCGTCTTCGCCGACCGCCTCGATGGTGCTGATGCGCTTGCCGACCACCGCCGATACCGGGGTGACGCAAGAGCGAGTCGGCTGGCCTTCGACGTTCACCGTGCAGGCGCCGCACAGGGCCATGCCACAGCCGTACTTGGTGCCGGTGAGATTGGCGACGTCGCGCAATGCCCAGAGCAGCGGCATGTCGTCGGCCACGTCCAGCTCATGGTCCTTGCCATTGAGATTCAGGGTAATCATGGTCTGCCCACCTTGTTCTGATGGTGTCTAATGGTTCCGGCATGGCGTGCCGGTGGTCACGGTCAACCCCGCACACAGGGGGCCAGATCACCACTGTAGTGGGCGCAAAACCTGCTGTCGCCGCCGACCAGTGAGATCGGCAGAACCGGGCAATAAGTTCGTAGAATCGGGCAAGCTCACCGCCCTGCCCGCAGGCAGGGCAACAAGAAAGTCAGGCGGCGCGGCGCGAATCAGGTTCGCCGTGCTGAAGGTAGCTGGCGGAAACCAGCTCAGGGAAATCGGCAAGCTCGCGTTGCAGCTGGCACTGCTCGGCATAGTGCTCGATGGCCCGGCGATAGGCCATGCGGCGTTGGTCTTGCAGTTTGCGCCGGGTCTTGGCGTCAGGTTGGTCGTGCAGTTGCGCGTCATCGAAGATACGAGGCATCTCGGTTCTCCCGGAACGAGGACTGGAGTACCCAGCTTCACCCGGGGAGATGACGCTTTGACGGCGTGAAGATGAACAGGCGATGAACCCGCTCTCAATCCTCGCTGTTACGCAGCGACTTCGGCGACAGACGCAGACTGCGCAGGCTGCGCTTGACGCTCTTGAGGTGGTTGACCAGGCTCGGCCCGCGCGCCATGGCTACGCCCATGGCCAGCACGTCGATCACCACCAGGTGGGCGATGCGCGAGGTCAGGGGGGTGTAGATCTCGGTGTCTTCCTGCACATCGATGGCCAGGTTGACGGTCGACAGCTCCGCCAGTGGCGTCTGGCTAGGGCACAGGGTGATCAGGCTGGCGCCGGACTCACGCACCAGGTTGGCGGTGATCAGCAAGTCCTTGGAACGGCCGGACTGGGAAATGCACACCGCCACGTCGCCCGGCTGCAGGGTCACCGCACTCATCGCCTGCATGTGCGGGTCGGAATAAGCGGCTGCGTTGAGCAGCAGGCGGAAGAATTTGTGCTGGGCATCGGCCGCCACCGCACCCGATGCACCGAAGCCGTAGAACTCCACGCGCTGCGCGTTGGAGCAGGCGGCGATGGCGCGCTGTAACGCCTCGGGGTCGAGCTTCTCGCGCACCTCCATCAGCGTATGCAGGGTGGTGTCGAAGATCTTCAGGCTGAAGTCGGCGACCGAGTCATCCTCGTGAATCGCGAACTGACCGAAGCTGGCCCCGGCAGCCAGACTCTGCGCCAGCTTCAGCTTGAGGTCCTGGAAGCCGCTGCAACCGATGGCACGACAGAAGCGCACGATGGTCGGCTCGCTGATGCCGACACTATGCGCCAGCTCGGCCATGGAGCTGTGCATCACCGATGCAGGATCGAGCAAGACGTGATCGGCCACCTTGAGTTCGGACTTGCGCAGCAGGTGGCGCGACTGGGCGATGTGTTGCAACAGATTCACTGAGATAGGCTCTATGCAGAAAAGGGTCTACCGCGGCACTCGGCGGGTCATAGCTCGGTTATGATCGGCGGCCGGCGGTTGTAGTGACCTTGTAGTTATACTACATAGCTCGCGCCCGCGCACAGCCAAGCGGCTGCCAATTCGCTGAACGAACTTTCCGGCAGAGGGGCGCAGCCGATCTTTTCACTGCCTCTTTGCTGCAAACGCAGGTAGCTTGCAACGGCCTGCCACAACGAGTCGGAGTCTTCCCTTGAGCATCCCCTGCGACATGCTGGTCTTCGGTGGTACGGGCGATCTGGCCCTGCACAAGCTGCTGCCAGCGCTCTATCACCTGCACCGCGAAGGACGCCTGCACGCCGATGTGCGCATCCTCGCCCTGGCCCGCAGCAGCCACAGCCGCGAGGCCTACCAGGCCCTGGCCGAGCGTCACTGCCGCGCTCAGGTGGCGCGCGCCGACTTCGCCAACGAGACCTGGGCCAGCTTCGCCGCGCGCCTCGACTACTTCGCCATGGACGCTGCGCAGAGCGCCGATTTCGGCCGCCTGGCCAAGCGCCTGGGGCGTGATGACGAGCGCGTACGGGTCTACTACCTGGCCACCGCACCGAGTCTGTTCGAAGCCATCGCAGCGCACCTGGCCAACGCCGGCCTGGCTGGTCCTGCAGCGCGCATCGTGCTGGAAAAACCCATCGGCCACTCGCTGGAATCGGCCCGCGCGATCAACGCCGCCATCGGCGCCGTGTTCGACGAAGCGCGGGTGTTTCGCATCGACCATTATCTGGGCAAGGAAACCGTGCAGAACCTCATGGCGCTGCGCTTCGCCAACGCCTTGTTCGAGCCGGTGTGGCGCGCCGGGCATATCGACCACGTACAGATCAGCGTCTGCGAAACCCTTGGTGTGGAGAACCGCGGCAGCTACTACGACCAGGCCGGCGCCATGCGCGACATGATCCAGAACCACCTGCTGCAGCTGCTCTGCCTGGTGGCCATGGAGGCGCCGGTGCGCTTCGACGCCGAGGCAGTGCGCAATGAGAAGGTGAAGATCCTCGAAGCGCTGAAACCCATCTCCGGGCTCGACGTGCAGGACAAGACCGTGCGCGGCCAGTACACCGCCGGCAAGATCGGCGGCCATGACGTGCCCGCCTACTACTTCGAGAAGAACGTCGACAACGACAGTGACACCGAAACCTTCGTCGCCGTGCAGGTGGAGATCGACAACTGGCGCTGGGCAGGCGTGCCCTTCTACCTGCGCACCGGCAAGCGCCTGGCGAAGAAAACCTCGGAAATCCTCATCCAGTTCAAGCCGGTGCCGCACCGTCTGTTCCATGAGGGCGAAGCCAACCAGTTGCTGATCCGCCTGCAGCCGGAAGAGCGCATCAGCCTGCAGCTGATGGCCAAGAACCCCGGCAAGGGCATGCACCTCAAACCCGTGGAGCTGGACCTCAATCTGGCCAATGCCTTCAACCAGCAGCGCCGCTGGGACGCCTACGAACGTCTGCTGCTCGACGTGATCGAGGGGGACTCCACCCTATTCATGCGCCGCGATGAAGTGGAAGCGGCCTGGCAGTGGGTCGATCCCATCCTGCAGGGCTGGCTCCAGCACTACCAGAGCCCGCGCCCCTACCCGGCCGGCAGCGATGGGCCGGAGCAACTGCAACACCTGCTGGAGCGCCACGGGCGGCATTGGGCCGAATGACCAACCTGGCAGCTTCTTGCGCAGCGTGCTGTGGATAAATCTGCGCTGAAACTGGCGCAGGCCAGTGAATACAGGCTGTTCAGCAGACTGCGCAATAACCTGCACAGCACTGCGCAACTTGTTGCGCAATATAGCGTGACGAAACACTCATCGTGACCAATAACGCCCAATAGGTCATGCTAACTATATGTTTATAAAAGATTTTATATTTATGGCATGCCGCTCGCTTTAGCCATGGCTCCCGGATCGATCACGATCCATGACCCAGGCAAGGAGAGCACTCATGCCAACACCCGCGTATCTGTCCCTCGAAGGCACCAAACAAGGTCTGATCACCGCTGGCACCTTCACCGAGGACTCGGTCGGCAACATTTTCCAGGAAGGTCATGAAGACCAGATTCTGGTGCAAGCCTACAACCACCAGGTCATCATCCCGCGCGACCCGCAGTCCGGCCAACCAACCGGCCAGCGCGTGCACAAGCCGCTGATGATCACCAAGGTCTTCGACAAGTCCTCGCCGCTGATCTTCAACGCCCTGACCTCCGGCGAGCGTCTGAACAAGTGCCGTCTGGAGTGGTACCGCACCTCCTCCACCGGTACCCAGGAGCACTACTTCACCATCGAGCTGGAAGACGCCGTGATCGTCGACGTACAGTCGCGCATGCCGAACTGCCAGGACCCGAACATGGCGCACTTCACCCACCTGGAAGACGTCTACTTCACCTACCGCAAGATCGTCTGGACCCACGAAGTCTCCGGTACTTCCGGCTCCGACGACTGGCGTACCCCGATCTCTGCCTAAGGCGGGATCGCGTCCGCGTCACCGCAGCGGCCAGGCATCGTCCTGGCCGTTGCGTTTCGGCAGGCTGCGCACAAAGCGCTGGCCAATCGCCGAAAACCTCGACCGTTGCCAGCGCGCAGCGGCCGATTCGGTTACAACCTGGAGCGCGCCACGCGCCCATCATGGAATGATCGAGAGGAACAACGAATGTTCGCCCAGGCCAACCAGACCCATTTCAGCCTCAGCATCGACGGTGTCGAACACGACCTGCAGGTGCTCGAGTTCAAAGGGCGCGAGGCGATCAGCCAACCTTACGCCTTCGACGTGGAACTGATCAGCGAACGCCCCGACCTCGATCTGGAGAGCCTGCTGCACCAGCGCGCCTTTCTCGCCTTCGATCAGAACGGCGCCGGTATCCACGGTCTGATCCACCGCATCGCCCAGGGCGAATCCGGCAAGCGCATGACCCGCTACCGCCTGACCCTGGTGCCGCAATTGACCTACCTGGCACACCGCACCAATCAGCGCATCTTCCAGCACCTGACGGTGGAGAAGATCATCGGCCAGGTGCTCGAAGAGCACGGCATCCAGGCCGACGCTTACCAATTCCAACTCGGCTCGCTCTACCCCGAGCGCGAATACTGCGTGCAGTACGACGAGAGCGACCTGCACTTCGTCCAGCGCCTGTGCGAGGAGGAAGGCATCCACTACCACTTCCAGCACAGCAGCGCAGGCCATGTACTGACCTTCGGCGACGACCAGACCGTGTTCCCGCGTCTGGCACCGCTGGCCTACCAGCAGGACAGCGGCCTGGTGGCTGACGACCCGGTGATCAAGCACTTCGGCGTGCGCGTGGAAACCCGCACCAGCCAGGTCACCCGCCGCGACTACGACTTCGAGAAACCGCGCCTGCAGCTGGAGGCCAAGGCCGACGGCGACGTACAGCCCAAGCTGGAAGACTACGACTACCCGGGCCGCTATACCGACCGCGAGCGCGGCAAGCACCTGGCCAAACGCGCCCTGGAGCGCCACCGCCACGACTTCGAACTGGCCCAGGGCGACGGCGACTCGCCGACCCTGGTCAGCGGCCACTTCCTCGACCTGACCGAGCACCCGCGCGACGCCTGGAATCAGCTCTGGCTGCTCACCGAAGTGCTGCACGAAGGCAAGCAGCCGCAGGTGCTGGAAGAGTCGGTGCTTGATCTCCCCTCTCCCATTCATGGGAGAGTGGCCGGGGGAGAGGGTAAAGCCGACGACACCGACTTCCACCAAGGCTACCGCAACCGTTTCACTGCCACGCCCTGGGACGTGCCCTATCGCCCATCCCTGGCCCACCCGAAACCGCGCATCCTCGGCAGCCAGAGCGCTGTGGTCACAGGCCCGGCTGGCGAAGAAATCCACTGCGACCAATATGGCCGGGTGAAGGTGCAATTCTTCTGGGATCGCGAAGGTCAGGCGGACGATAAAACCAGCTGCTGGCTACGCGTCAGCTCCAGCTGGGCCGGTGACCGCTACGGCGCCATCACCATCCCGCGCATCGGCATGGAAGTGCTGGTCACCTTCCTCGAAGGCGACCCCGACCAGCCGCTGGTTACCGGCTGCCTGTACCACGCCGAACACGTGGTGCCCTACGACCTGCCGGCAAACAAGACGCGCAGCGTGTTCAAGACCCTCAGCAGTCCCGGCGGTGGCGGTTACAACGAACTACGCATCGAAGACCGCAAGGGCGCCGAGCAGATCTACGTCCACGCTCAGCGCGACTGGGACGAGAACATCGAACACGACCAGAAGATCCGCGTCGGCAACGAACGCCACGACACCGTCGAGGCCAACGTCTACAGCCACTTCAAGGCCGAAGAACACCGCACCACCCACGCCGACCGCAAGACCGAGATCAAGGCCAACGACCACCTCACCGTTGGCGACAGCCAGCACATCAAGCTCGGCAACGGCCAGTTCATCCAGGCCGGCCAGGAAATCCACCTCTCCAGCGGCCTCAAGGTCGTGCTCGAAGCCGGCAGCGAACTGACCCTCAAGGGCGGCGGCAGCTTCATCAAACTCGATGGCGGCGGCGTCACCCTGGTGGGGCCGGTGATCAAGATCAACTCCGGCGGTGCGCCGGGCAGTGGTTCGGGAGCGGCACCAGTGTTGCCGGGCGCGGCGAAGCCGGCGGATGCGGATGTGCCGGGAATTCCACTGGAAGCACTAGTCAAACAAAACATGCTGTTTCGCAGCACCCGAGCTGGCGTATGTGAGGTGTGCGAAGCCGCTAAGGCGTCAAAGGGAGATAAGGCATGAGCGTCCCAATGCCCGATGGAAACGGTGCCATTCTGCTAGACGGAGCTCGTTACGAGAGCGCGACGGCGTGGCTTTATCAGTGCTTCCCTGGCCATCAACCACGACCGTTATTGCTCGGTACGGCCTATGAACCCATAGCGGACGCTGGCCCTATTTTGCTGGATGCTCCGGTTGGCAGCATGGCCTATGACGCCTGGAGACACGGAACCGAAATCAAGGATGGTCTCTGGCTGGAAAGCGATGCATCGTTGGACGATCTGCATCGCATACTGCAGCGCCGCCTGCGCATCTTCACCCCAGAACATCGCGAACTCTGGCTACGCCTGGGTGACGCCCGACCGCTGTATCAGGCATGGCAGCGTGAAGGGCAATGGCCGGAGGGATTCTGGCACCGTATCTCACGCATCTGGCTGCACCACGAAGGCACAATCTTTTGCGCCTGGCAAAACGAACACCCAGAGAAAGACGGCGCGCCAGCCGAACTAGATCTCGCCGCGCAAATGACACTCGACTGGCGACTGCTGGAGGCGCTTGCCGAACAGGACGACAGGGCACAGGAAGCTCTTCTATGACAGCTCAAACTCCCGCTCCATCCAGCCTGACAGTAGCTGGATGCCCCCTGCTCAGCGCTGTACTCCCGCTACGCTATGCGCTTGGCCCGACCCTGACAGTGGATACCAGCGCCTATGGGTTGCCAGCTGTACAGGGCGACTTTCCTGCAATAGGCGATTACTTCGAGCCCCTTCAGGGCCGTCCGCTGAACTACACCGCTCGTCTGTTACGCGATGGCTGGCTGTACGTCTGGCAGAGCGGCCTAAAACAACTGGTCGAGTACCGTGTCAACGCGGCTGCCTTTACCCAAACAGCTCGCGGCGGCAAAGTCATCGACGCGCGTAGCCTGCCCTATTTACTCCTTCCCGCAGGAACACCGGCCATGCTGGCGTGGTCTCCTCGTCAGTGGAGCGATAGCCAGTTCAACTCTGCCAAGGGAAAAGAAGATGTACGTCAGCGCGTGATGCGCACCATCACCCCTGGAGCAGCACCATTCAGCGGTCAAGCCCGCACGATTCACGAACGTATCGGCGACTACATGGACGCCAACTGGTATGGCTGGAGTTGTGAACCCTCAACCAGTCACCGTCCAGCCTGGCCAAAGCTGCTCGACGACATGCAGCGCTGCGAGCAACAAGCCTATGCTTTGATCGACGATCCGTGGGGCGTATTGCTGGATCTGGCCAAGCTGCTTCGCGCTCGCCAGCAGGCATTCGAGGTGACGCGTGAAATCCATGGTGAAGACTGGGCCATGGCAGGCGTACTCAAATCTCTGGCAGAAGGCGACCCGCAAATCGGCGGCCAACTGCGCAGCATCACCAATTACCGCAAGCTACAAACTACCTGGCAGCAGCAAACGCAAGAGGAGGAAGAATACAGCGCCGATGTGCGCCGCATCAGCGAGCTTTGGTCAGCTTGGCTAAATACCCTAGCTCAGCGCGGCCCTGCCAGCCTGGATACTGCCTGTGGCCATTTCGACATCACCCAACCCGATCCACGTGCAGAGCTAGAACTCCACTTCGCTGCAGCCTGCCTTGGCCCTGCAACAACCGGTCCCGGAGCCAAGGCCATAGCGAATGCCCTGACACTCCAGCAGCAAGAGGGAAAACCCTGGCTGGTTTGGGCGTTACTGGGTTTGGGCAAACGCCTCGGTGTCGGCGAAATCAATTCCCTGGTAGGACTGGCTGACGGCGCAAGAGACAACGGTGCAAGCGCGCTGAACGAAGCACACAAACTGGCGCAATTGCTGAACCAAGCAGCCGATAAACTGGGCCGGCATATTCTGGGTTCGCCATTGGAAGCCCTGTTTACAGCGCTCGCGCCTATCGTGGGCTTGGGCCTACAGAAAGCTGACGAAGGGTCCAAGGCCGCCGGACGTCTCTACCTCGCCGCAGCTCTGGCGCGAAGCCAGCAGCGCCTTGCTATTGAGGCTGTCACTCAGCGGCAACTGGGTGAGTGGATGAGCGATCTGATGGGCACACGCCCTAATCTACCAGCCCGTCTAAAACCCACACAGCTAAGTGTTGCGGTCAGCGATGCACTGCCTTTCTTCAGAATGCTGCCGGCCAGAGACTTACCACCCTTGCCTGCCCAATTAACGGCTGACGTTAACCTTCGGGGAATGCTTGATCTTGGAAAGAGCGCTCTGGAGAAAGCTCCCATTAAATGTGTGGTGGCGCTAATTGCGGGTGTGAACTTTGTTTGGAGCGGAGGTCAGCTTGTCAAAGATAAAAACCTAAAAGCATCATTCTCGGCCGCAGCCGGCATGTCAGGTATCTCCAGTGCAATAACGGCGACCTTACAGAAAGTTGCCGAACTAGATTGGGAAGCAACAGTCAAGGCTCAAGGTGCTATGCATCTCTCCTCGCAGAAGGCCTTGGCAGATGCATTAGGAATAGGCGCAAAAGCTTCAGTTCTACAGTCGATCACTTCTGGCTTTGATGTATTGGTCTACGGAATCGAATCACTAGAAGCCTATAAAGTCGGCGATGTGGATACTGCAGCCATCAATGCAGGATTAACCTTAGCCTCTGCCGCCAACCTGCGTCTGTATGTGCAAAGTTTCCGAGCCATACGTGCCGCCCGTGCTGCCATCATAGCCGGTGAGGCTGCCGCTATAGGGCGAGGTGTCAGTGTGGCACCACACTTCGCGGCGCGTGCTCTGGGATGGACCATCTTGATAGTCGGCGGAGTAATTGCCCGTCAATATACGCAGGACACACCTCTCGAGGCTTGGGTAAAAGGCACCCGATTCGGCACGCGTCCAGCCGATTGGTCGACCAGCTACGAAAAATCGATGACCGAGTTCTACAAGGTAGTCTTCCCTATCAGCTTCGAGGCTTATCGTATCAATGAATTGAATCCATATCGTGGAATGCAAACCATCACTTATATGCTTTTGCGCTTGCCGGGTAAAAACACACTGACTGATGACATGATCCATTTCAAAGGATACGAAACCTGGGGCAGCTTCTTTGGTCTGGGTGGTACACGCAAGGCAGTGGAGTGGACAGGAAAAGACTTCGATCACCATGGTGGTACACGGGTTAAACCCGAGCCCGGTGTTGCTGTCTACCGTCGCGTTTATCACGAAGAGAATGGTGACAAGCTCGATGCCATTCATGGCGAACTTCGCTATTCACCCATCGACGGTTTGACCCTACCGGCTATAGAAATCAAGGAACTCGCATGGCTGTAAGCGACCTGATCCAACAAGCGCGCACCCGTTTCGGGCAGGCGCCCAGTGTGCTATTGCGCGCCGACGAGCCCACTGGAGAAAAACCCCGAGAACTCTTCGTTACCGATGAACATACCGGGCATTATTTGGCCCTCAAGACCGGCGGTGATTCTGACAGAGGAATCGTAACTGGCGCTCTAGGAGGAACGGTGTCAATTGCAATGGGGCTCTTCAGCCTTTTTTTTGCAATTAAGGGTGAATGGGATGGTGTTGCAGTCACCTTACCTGTTGCCCTCATTTGTCTGCTTGCCCCTCTCTCTTGGGAGGTTAGTCGTCCGCTCCCACTGCCAATTCTCTTTAACCGCCGCACCCGAGAAGTCTATTTCGATCACAATGGCAAGCTGTACCACAGCCCCTGGGACGGTATACAGGCGCTGGCAGGCGAGTTCGTTATGGTTGGTCCACATACCGGAGGTATGCGAAATGCCTCACTGGAAATCCTCGTACGCCGCCTCGGCGAGCCCGATAACGCCTTGCTGGTAAGCCTTGGTCTACCGATGGGCAAAACCCTGCAAATGCAGAAAGGCTTTTGGGAATGGCTACGCGCCTATATGGACAATGGTCCCTGGTTTGATGAGAACGGCCAGTGCAGCGCCTCTGACGCATACGTAAAGGAAATGCTTTCTGCCCATACCAAACCCACAGGCTTTCTTGCCTTCCGGCGGCAAAGGATCGCCGACAAAAAGACAGCCAACGAGGGCAAGAACTACCTGGAGTGGACTGATGCGGTTCTCTATCTGGGGCACCTGCTTTTCTACCCGATGAACTGGCTGCAGGAGTTCACCTACAACATCGCCAAGCGCCGTTCCCGCAATCGCTGGCCACAGATTGTCACAGAACGCCTACAGCCAAACGGCCCGACCACGCGACTTATCGACCTGGAGCGTGAGCGTGGGCTGGACGTATAAATCCGTACATACACTCAACGAAGTCAAGGAAAGACCATGCAACAAGCCACCTGGAACCACGCCCAATACCTCAGCGTGCTGTCCTGGACAATGTTCAGTGCCACCATCACAAGCACACAGCTATTTCTTGTATTTTTCCCTTTTGGCAATCTGGATGAGTACGTACTGGGTTGGCCTCTCGGACTATCGCTGACCGCAAATGCCATACTTGTTATTGCGTCCACATTAGGCCGCCGCGACCAATATGTTCGCATCTCATTGACGGATAACGGAATCCAATATGATGACGAAGCCGAGTCCTACCGCCGCAACGAACTGCTTCGTGCCAGTGACATCAAGAAGATCCGCGTTCGACGCAATCCATTCTTCAAGTCACTGACGATCGACATGAAGAAAGACAATCAACGCTTCTTTCTGAGCAATGTGTCTCTCACAGAGAATTTTCTGGCGGAAGCCAATGCGCTCATCAACCAAGCAGCGGACAACTCGCCACAAACTGGCCTGCAAAAGGCGTAAGTTGCAAAGAGGAAGGCGACCGAGCATCGCACTGCAAGAACTCACTGAACTCAGAGTCACAAACAGTGCGGTGCACCGTTTTTCGGATTCCACCTCGCACGGCTACATAGAGCCATGAATGTACTGATAAAGGTTTTCCCGGATAGCATTTTTAGCGTCGATGACACTGGCAGTGTTTCGATGATCGAACGCCACTCTGCTACGTTCATCACTCATGTGTTGAGATGGGGGTGGTTAGTACTTCTTCTGGCTTTTATCGCGTCATACCGAGTCGACTTTGCAGGACTTACGGTCACATTGTTTTGCTTGATGGTGGGATATCCGCTCATTGTGCTGGTAATCGCGAACTGGATATTTCCCGCCACCACCTCCGAGGCTCACTTCGACGCTGAGGGGCTTCATCTGGCCATCGGCCATGCGCAAAACCTGACGGCCCATGCCAGTATTTTCGTTCCTTACCGAGAGATCACTGAACTGGTGACTCTTGACCATTATCGAGATCTGGGCCGATACGGCACCACATGGTTTCGTAGCTACATCATCAAAACGAAAGAGCCATACGGCGAAAAGCCTTACCTGCAGATCAACACCAAACGTAGTGCGGAGTCGGTGTATTCCGTTTTGAACAGAGTCGCTCAACTGCCTGCTGCACAACACATCCGCATACCACCGATGGTTACTATTGGCGATCCGCCCTTCAGCCCAGCAAGAAGACGCGAACAGCGCGAAGAGCGTGAGAGGCGTCTACGCGGAGACGTGTAATGGCTAGAGAGCACAAAGTTGCCGACGGACAAAACCCGGCCTAGGTGGCGAAGTCCAGTCCCAGTAGAGCCTTCCGCCAGCGCAACCTGCGACGCCCCATCATCGAGATAATTTGCCGAGGTGCGAAAAGCATCAGGGCCGGAGCCGAGCTCCTTTAGTAACTGCTTCGCGTCGGGCATGCGCCAGCACGATCAGCAGTACCAACATCCCCACCCCACCCGCAGCCACGAACAACCCCTCATACCCCAACGCCTTGGCCAGCACCCCGCTGCTGGCCCCGACGAAGCCGGACAGCAGCAACTGTGCCGAGGCCTGCAAGGTGAAGTCGGCGCCTTCGTGTTCGGGGCGGCACATGCGCATCATCGCGGCGAACAGGGCGACGGTGGACATGCCGTCGGCCACCTGCTCGAACAGGGTCACGGCATAGACCAGTCCGGTATTGGCACCTTGCCCCACCAGCAAGGCCAGGGCGGCGATGCCGATGGCCTGCAGGGCACCGAACAGGATCAGAGCGCGCAGCACACCGATGCGGGCGTAGAGCAGGCCGCCAAGCAAGGCACCGCCGATGCCTGCCAGGCTGCTGATCAGAGTCAGTTGGCCGAGTGCCGCCGTGCTCCAGCCCTGATCCACCAGCATCGGCTTGATCATCGGTGAGCCGAGCGAATCACCGAGCTTGAAGGTCAGCACCACCGCCAACCACAGCAGCATGCCGGGCTGCGCCAGCAGGCCGCGATAGTGGTTCAGCAGCAGGCGCGGGCCGAGGGCGGTTTCCGCCTGTGCAGGCTGGAAGGGCAGCACGCGGCGCTCGGGAAACAGCCAGATCGGCACGGTCATCAGCAGAATCAGGCCGGCCAGCAGGCCAAGCGCCAGGTTCCAACCCAGCGGGTCGATCACCAGCAGCAGGCCACTGCCGCTGACGATCATGCCGACCTTGTAGCCACCGACCTGCAGGCTGTTGCCCAGACCGCGCCAGAGCTCGGGCAACAGACGCACGGTGAGGCCATCGGTGGCGATGTCCTGGGACGATGCCAGCAAGTTGATCAGTAGCAGCAAGCCGAGCAACAACCACAGGCCGGAGCCGAACAGCGTCTGCGGAGCGAGCAGCGCCAGTGCCACGACACAGACAATCACGCCACTTTGCAGCGGCAGGATCCAGCCACGGTGATGGCCCAGGCGGGGCGAGGCCAGACGGTCGATCCAGGGCGCCCACAAGACTTTAAGTAGCCAGGGCAGCGCCAGCAGCTTGAGCAGGCCGATCAGCGCCAGGTCGACGCCATGCTGGCGCAGCAGCACCGGCAGCGCGTGGGCGATCAGCCCGGAAGGCAGGCCCTGCGCACAGTACAGCGAGGCCAGCAGCACCAGCGTGGCGTTGGACGGGCGAGAGGCGGTGGGCGACATGGCGGGCGCTCGCGGCAAAAGCGCAAGCCTAGTGGTTTGCGCCGGTCAGCGGCAACGAGGCGGTGGTTACAGTTCGTAGCTCGGCGGGTCGCGGCTGAAGCCCCTCCCACGGGGCAGGACGTTCGATTAGTTGTAGCCCGGATGCAATCCGGGGCCGTTGCCATCGCTCCCGGATTGCATCCGGGCTGCGTGAAAAACGTTCACGGCATCAAAGGTCTTACAGGCTATTCAGGCACTCGCTCAGGCCACCGGCCAGGTTTTCCAGCAGTTGTTCATAGCCGTTGGCACTGACTGGCAGGGCGCCGCCGAGGGCATCGAGTTCCGCCAGTTTCACCGGCAAGCCGGCTGTGAGGGTTTCGGCCAGGCGCGGGCGCAGAGGCGGTTCGCTGAATACGCAGCTCGGGCCCGTCTGTTGCAGCGTCTTGCGCATGGCAGCGACGTGACGGGCGCCGGGCTGTACTTCGGTCAGCACGCTGAACACGCCTGCGTGCTTGAGGCCGTAGGCGGCCTCGAAATAGTCGAAGGCTTCGTGGAAGACGAAATACGGCTTGCCCTGCAAAGCGGCCAGTTGCGGGCGAATGCGGCCATCGAGCGCATCCAGGCGCGCTTCGAAGGCTTTGAGATTCGCGGCGTAACGCGCGGCGTTGGCGGCATCCAGCTTGGCCAGGTCTGCCGCCATGCGCGCGGCGATCACCTTGGCGTTGTCGGCGGCCAACCACAGGTGGGCATCCAGGCTGCCCGGACGGTGATCATGGTCATGACCAAGCTCATCGCTGGCATGTTCGTGGCCATGATCATGCTCGTCTTGGTCATGATCGTGTTCGTCGTGGCTATCGCCGAAGTGGCGCAGGGTCATGCCGGGCAGATCCTGCACCGCCACCTGAGGCTTGTCGCGGCTGCCCAGCACCCGCGGCAGAAAACCCTCCATGTCCGGGCCGATCCAGTACAGCAGGTCGGCATCACGCACTCGCCGTACGTCGGATGGGCGCAACGCATAGTGGTGCGGCGAGGCACCGGGCGGCAGCAGCACCTCGGGTTCGCCGATGCCGTCCTGCACCGCCGCGGCGATCAGTTGCAGCGGTTTGATACTGGTCAGCACACGCACCTCGGCTTGGGCGCTGGCGACGGAAAGCAGGGTAAAGAGACAGAAAAGACGCAACACGGGGCATACTCGGATGGAATTGAACGGGTAATATAATAACGTCTCTTACCAGCGCCGTCCTTGCCCATGACCGACACACCCCTGGCTGCACGCCCTCACGACCACTCCCGTTGCGTCAGCCATGCACTGGCCGAGGCCGAAGCCATCTGCTCGCGCCAAGGCCTGCGCCTGACCGCCCTGCGCAAACGCGTGCTGGAGCTGGTCTGGGCCAGCCACAAGCCGCTGGGCGCCTATGACATTCTCGGCGTATTGAGCGACGAAGACGGTCGCCGCGCCGCACCACCGACGGTTTACCGCGCGCTGGATTTCCTGCTGGAAAACGGCCTGGTGCACCGCATCGCTTCACTCAACGCCTTCGTCGGTTGCAGCCACCCTGAGCACGCGCATCAGGGCCAGTTTCTGATCTGCCGTAGCTGCCACGCCGCCACCGAACTGGAGCAACCGGCGATCAGCCAGGCCATCGTCGACGGGGCGGCAGGCGTCGGTTTCGTCGTCGAAAGCCAGACCGTGGAAGTGGTCGGCCTCTGCGCAGGCTGCAAGGGCACGGCATGAGCGACGCGCTGATCCGTCTCGACGGGGTCGCTGTCAGCTTCAACGGCCAGCCTGTGCTGGACGACGTGCAGCTGAGCGTACAACCCGGCGAAATCGTCACCCTGATCGGGCCCAATGGTGCGGGCAAGACCACCCTGGTGCGCGTGGTACTTGGCCTGCTCCAGCCTGAGCGTGGCAACGTGCGCCGGGCGCCACGCCTGCGCATCGGCTATATGCCGCAAAAACTCCATGTCGACGCCACCTTGCCGCTGTCGGTGCTGCGTTTCCTGCGCCTGGTACCGGGGGTGGATCGCAAACGCGTCCAGGCAGCACTGGCCGAGGTCGGTGCGGAACAGGTGATCGACAGCCCGCTGCAGAGCATTTCCGGCGGCGAGATGCAGCGCGTACTGCTGGCCCGCGCCCTGCTGCGCGAGCCACAACTGCTGGTGCTCGACGAGCCGGTGCAGGGCGTCGACGTCGCCGGCCAGGCCGAGCTGTATCGGCTGATCTCGCGACTGCGCGAGCGCCATGGCTGCGGCGTGCTGATGGTCTCGCACGATCTGCATCTGGTGATGAGCGCCACCGATCAGGTGGTTTGCCTCAACCGCCATGTGTGCTGCTCGGGGCACCCGGAGCAGGTCAGCGGCGACCCGGCGTTCATCGAACTGTTCGGCCAGGACGCCAAGAGCCTGGCCGTCTACCACCATCATCATGACCACGCTCACGACCTGCATGGCGGCGTGGTTGAGCCGGGCCTGACCATCCACGGGCCGGCTCACGTTCACGGCCCTGGTTGCAAACACTGATGCCCGATTTCCTCCTCAACGCTCTGCTCGCCGGCCTTACCCTGGCCCTGGTGGCCGGCCCGCTCGGCTCCTTCGTGGTGTGGCGGCGCATGGCCTATTTTGGCGACACCCTGTCCCACGCGGCCCTGCTCGGCGTGGCACTGGGCCTGATGCTCGACGTCAGCCCGACCCTGACGGTGACCGTCGGCTGCGTGCTGCTCGCCGTGCTGCTGGTGACCCTGCAGCAGCGCCAGCCGCTGGCCTCCGACACCCTGCTGGGCATCCTCGCCCACAGCACCCTGTCGCTGGGCCTGGTGGCGCTGAGCTTCATGCATGACGTGCGCATCGACCTGATGAGCTACCTGTTCGGCGACCTGCTCGCCGTCAGCCCCACCGACCTGGCCTGGATCATCGGCGGCAGTGCGCTGGTGCTGGCGTTGCTGGCCTGGCTGTGGCGGCCGCTGCTGGCGATCACTGTGCACGAGGAACTGGCGCGGGTCGAAGGCCTGCCGGTGGCGGCGATTCGCCTGGCGCTGATGCTGCTGATTGCCGTGGTAATCGCCGTGGCGATGAAGATCGTCGGCGTACTGCTGATCACCTCACTGCTGATCATCCCCGCCGCCGCCGCCCAACGCCACGCACGCACGCCAGAACAGATGGCTGTGGGCGCCAGCCTGCTCGGCCTGGTCGCGGTGTGCTGCGGCCTGACGCTGTCCTGGTATCAGGACACGCCGGCCGGGCCATCCATCGTGGTCAGTGCCGCTGCGTTGTTCCTGGCCAGTTTCGCATTACCCAAGCGCAGCGGGTGACGGCGCATCGCGCGTAGCCCGGATGCAATCCGGGACAGCTGCGCCACGTTGTTCCCGGATTGCATCCGGGCTACGGCCCATCTTTCTACCCTCTCCCCAGCCCTTTCCCGTGAATGAGCACGGGCCCCCGAACAGCGTGAAATCGAGGCCGTAAACCTGTATGATTGCGCGTTTTTTGCACAATTCGAGACGCGTAGTTATGAAGTCGTTCGCTTTTCGTGGTCTTCCGCTTTTTCTGGTTCTACTTCTGGCCGGTTGCCAGAGCAGCCAGCAGCACAGCCTCCCGCCGGTCGACGATCTGGTCGTCGCCTTCCGTCAGCTCGACCTGAGCCTGGCCGAAGAACGCCTCGACGACGCGCGCAGCCAGCTCAGCACACTGCAGCAGCGCGCCAGCCGCGACACGCGTCTGGAGCAGTACCAGCGCCAGCTGGCCGAGGCCTATATGGAGCAAGGCCGCGAAGCGCTGCAGCAGGGCGATCTGGATCGCGCCGCGCAGGCACTGGGCCAGGCCCGCAGCCTGATGCCGCAGGCGCCGGCCCTGAGTCACGATCTCAACCAGGCCATCGACAGCGCCCGTACGGCACGCCAGGCAGCTGCCGAGCAACAGGCACGCGATGCAGCCGCCAAGCTCGATGCCGAGCGCCAGGAGCAACTGCGCCAGCAGCGCCAGGCCAGCGAGCGCCAGGCAGCGGCCAAGGCAGCAACCGCTCCGGTAGCCACAAGCCAGCCAGCGCCAGTGGTCGAGAGCAAGCCCACAGCGCGCCTGATCGACCCGAACGCCGCCACCAGCAGCGTGGCCATGCCTATGCTGGACAACCAGGACAACGAAAACCTGCGCCGCCTGCTCGACAGCGTGGCGGCGGATGTCGTGACCTTTCGCTGCGCCGTGCGCATCGAAGTACGCGAGGCCAAGGATTATCCCTGGGTTGCGGCGCTGCTGTCGGCACGCATCAAGAAACTCGACCCAAGCTTTCGTCCGCAGTTGAGCCAGAAGATCGCTCCGCAACAGGTGCCACGCCTGCTGTTGAGCCCAAAGCGCAACTGATGTCTGTCGCTTATCGGTAATGCCATTTTGTAATAACCATAGGCCAACAAAGATTTTCTCGGCCTAAACACCGCCGGGTAAACTAGCGCCCTTTTGCGCCCCACCCGGCGCCCGAAGGCCGGCCCTTCCACCTGGGGGCCCGCCCTTGAACACACCCAAAAGGTCGTTCGCGTGATCCAGTTTCAATCCGTCCACAAAGCCTACCGCGTCGCCGGTCGTGAGATTCCGGCGCTGCAGCCCACCACGCTGCAGGTCGGCAGCGGCCAGGTGTTCGGCATCATCGGCCACTCCGGCGCCGGCAAAAGCACCCTGCTGCGCCTGATCAACCGCCTGGAAGAACCCTCGGGCGGTCGCATCGAGATCGACGGCGTCGACGTCACCGCCCTCGATGCCAATGGCCTGCGCCGCTTCCGCCAGCAGGTCGGGATGATCTTCCAGCACTTCAACCTGCTGTCGTCGAAGACCGTCGCCGACAACATCGCCATGCCGCTGCGTCTGGCCGGCGAGCTGAGCCGCGCCGAGATCGACGCGCGGGTCGCCGAACTGCTGGCCCGCGTCGGCCTGCAGGATCACGCCAACAAATACCCGGCGCAGCTCTCCGGCGGGCAGAAGCAGCGCGTCGGCATCGCCCGTGCGCTGAGCACGCGGCCGAAGATCCTGTTGTGCGACGAGGCCACCAGCGCCCTCGACCCGCAGACCACCACCGCCGTGTTGCAACTGCTGGCCGAGATCAATCGCGAACTGGGCCTGACCATCGTGCTGATCACCCACGAGATGGACGTGATCCGCCGCGTCTGCGACCGCGTGGCGGTGATGGATGCCGGCGTCATCGTCGAGGAAGGCCCGGTGGCCGAGGTGTTCCTGCATCCGCAGCACCCGACCACGCGGCGCTTCGTGCAGGAGTCCGAACATGTCGACGAAGCCGAACAGCGCGATGACTTCGCCCATGTCGAAGGCCGCATCCTGCGCCTGACCTTCCAGGGCGAGGCCACCTACGCACCGCTGCTGGGCACCGTGGCCCGTGAGACCGGTGTGGACTACAGCATCCTTGCCGGGCGCATCGACCGCATCAAGGACACCCCCTACGGCCAGCTCACCCTGGCCCTGACCGGTGGTGACATCGACGCCGCGCTGGCGCGCTTCGACGCCGCCGATGTGCATCTGGAGGTACTGCGCTGATGCTCGAACAACTGCTACCCAACGTGTTCTGGCCGGAAATCTGGCAGGCCAGCCTCGACACCCTGAACATGCTGCTCGGCTCGATGCTGTTCACCGTGCTGCTCGGCCTGCCGCTCGGCGTGCTGCTGTTCCTCACCGGCCCGCGCCAGCTGTTCGAACAGAAGGCCCTGTACGGCGCGCTGTCGCTGGTGGTGAACATCCTGCGCTCGGTGCCCTTCGTCATCCTCTTGATCCTGATGATCCCCTTCACCGAGCTGCTGGTCGGCACCTCGCTGGGCGTCGCCGGCGCCATTCCGCCACTGGTGGTGGGTGCCACGCCGTTCTTCGCGCGCCTGGTGGAAACCGCCCTGCGCGAGGTGGAGCGCGGCATCATCGAAGCGACCCAGGCGATGGGCGCCACTACCTGGCAGATCATCACCCGCGCGCTGCTGCCCGAGGCGTTGCCCGGCCTGCTCGCGGCCACCACCGTTACCGCGATAACCCTGGTGTCCTACACCGCCATGAGCGGCCTGATCGGCGGCGGCGGCCTCGGCGACCTGGCCGTGCGCTACGGCTACCAGCGCTACCAGCCGGACGTGATGGCCGTGACCGTAATCCTGCTGCTGATTCTGGTGCAGGTGCTGCAGATGGTCGGTGATCGTCTGGTCGTACATTTCTCCCGTAAGTAATCACGACAAGCGGCGACTCGCTACCCGCGAGACCCGCGCCAACCTTCCCAAAAGGAACCTTGAAATGAAGAAACTGCTGACTGCCCTGGCCGCCTGCGCGGCCTTCTCGGCCCAGGCCGAAACCCTCAACGTCGCCGCCACCCCGGTGCCGCATGCGGAGATCCTCGAGTTCGTCAAACCGGCCCTGGCCAAAGAAGGCGTGGAGCTGAAGGTGCGCGTGTTCACCGACTACGTGCAGCCCAACCTGCAAGTGCAGCAGAAGAACCTCGACGCCAACTTCTTCCAGCACCAGCCGTACCTGGACGAGTTCAACGCCAGCCGCAAGACCGAGCTGGTCAGCGTTGCCGGCGTGCACGTCGAGCCCTTCGGCGCCTACTCCAGCAAGATCAAGAACCTCAGCGAGCTGCCGCAAGGTGCCACCGTGGCCATCCCCAACGACGCCACCAACGGCGGCCGCGCCCTGCTGCTGCTGCAGAAGGCCGGCGTGATCAAACTCAAGCCGGAAGCCGGCATCCTCGCCACGCCCAAGGACATCGTCGAGAACCCGAAGGCGATCAAGGTGCGTGAACTGGAAGCAGCTACCCTGCCGCGCGTGCTGAGCCAGGTCGACCTCGCCCTGATCAACACCAACTACGCCCTGGAAGCCAAGCTGAACCCGACCCAGGACGCCCTGGCCATCGAAGGTAGCGACTCGCCGTACGTCAACATCCTGGTGACCCGCGCCGACAACAAGGACAGCGAGGCCGTACAGAAGCTGGTCAAGGCTCTGCACAGCGCCGAGGTCAAGCAGTTCATCGAAGAGAAGTACAAAGGCGCCGTCGTCCCGGCGTTCTGATCGCCGCTGACACCCTGAGCTGTATTCAATGCCGCGCCGCTGCAAAGCTGCGCGGCATTTTTATGCGTGGAATCTCAGCGATCCGTAGGGTGCGCCGTGCGCACTGCCAACAATACGGATCAGCGCCGCAGGCACTCCAGCAGACAATCCAGTGCCGGCTGTCGCTGTGCACGACGCACCAGGGCGACCAGCTCACGATGGAAGGTCAGCTCGCCCAGCTCGATCACCCGCAGGCGCGTCGGCCGTTGCAGCCACAGGCCCGCACGCGGTACCAGGGCCACGCCCATACCGTTTTCCACGAGCCGCACGATGGCTTCCAGTTCATCCAGCTCCAGCGCCTCGCGCACGTTCAGGCGTTGCTCACGCAGGAAGCGCGTCACCTGGCGCCCGCCGAACGAAGCGCGGTCGTAACGCACGAAAGGCTGCTCGGCCAGCAGTTGCAGCGGGTCGTCGCCCGGCACGTCCAGCGGGGCGATCAGCACGAAGGGCTCGCGCGCCAGCGCTACTTCCAGCAGTTCCTTGGGCAAGGCAAACGGCGGCTTGATCAACAGCGCCAGATCCAGCTCACCCGCATCCAGCTGACTGAACAGCTGCAACGATACGCCCGGCACCAGCTTCAGTTCGACCAGCGGCGCCAGTTGCCGAAAGCGCGGCAGCGCCTCGGCCAGCAAGCCGGTCTGCAAGGTGGCGATGGCGCCGACGCGCAGTTCGCCCTGCCACTGATCGGCGGCCTGCGGCAGCGCCATCTGCGCGTACAGCGCGAGCATCTGCTCGGCCAGTGGCAGAGCGTGGCGGCCGGTGGCATTGAGCACGGCGGCGCGACCACTACGGTCGAACAGGCGTACACCGAGGTGCTGCTCCAGCACGCGCATCTGCGCGCTGACCGCCGACTGGGTCAGCCCCACCTGCTGGCCAGCGGCAGCGAAGGTGCCCAGGCGAGCGACGGTGACGAAGGTTTTCAGCTCGCGCAGCATCGAGGCCCTCGACTGATCGAAAATAGTTGAGCTTGCGAGCAAGAATATTCGCTTTAGAACAATTTTGCTGTTGGTAGGCTGGTGCAATGAACATCGATGGCGGGTTGTACCCGCCCTACCCACAACAATCAGAGGTATTGCGTGATGGCCCTTGCTCCCTTTCACCTGGCAATTCCCGTGTACGACCTGGCTGCCGCGCGGCATTTCTACGGCGAGGTGTTCGGCTGTGCCGAGGGTCGTAGCAGCGAGCACTGGGTGGACTTCGATTTCTTCGGCCACCAGTTGGTGATCCACGAAGCGCCAAAGATGGCCTACCAGGAATCGGCCGCCAGCAACCCGGTGGACGGCCACGACGTGCCGGTGCCGCACTTCGGCGTGGTGCTCGGCTGGGCCGACTGGGAAGCATTGGCCGAGCGCCTGCGCAGCCGCGAGACGACGTTCGTCATCGAGCCCTATGTACGCTTCAAGGGTCAGGTCGGCGAGCAGGCCACCATGTTCCTCCTCGATCCTTGCGGCAACGCCCTGGAGTTCAAGGCCTTCAAGGACATCGGCCAGCTGTTCGCCAAGTAAGCGCACGCTGCCTGGGTAGCGAGCCAGCGGCGCTCAATCCAGCGGATTGTCGATCTGCGCGCGCAGCAGCTCGGCGAAGGCGCTGGCCTCAACCGGGCGGCTGATCAGAAAGCCCTGGATCTCGTCGCAGTTCTGGCTCTTGAGGAAATCCATCTGCGCCTGGGTTTCCACACCCTCGGCCACCACTTTCAGCTCCAGGCTGTGGGCCATGGCGATGATCGCACGGGTGATCGCCGCGTCCTCGCCACCGGGCGACAGATCACGGATGAAGGTCTGGTCGATCTTCACGTAGTGCACCGGGAAACGCTTGAGGTAGCTGAGCGAGGAATAGCCGGTGCCGAAATCGTCGATGGCCAGTTTGACCCCCAGTTCACGCAGCTGACGGAAGGTGACGATGACGCTGTCGACGTTGTCCAGCAATTGGCTTTCGGTCAGCTCCAGCTCCAGGTACTGCGGCGCCAGGCCGGTTTCTTCGAGCACCTGGCGCACCAGGCTGGTGAGGTTGCCCTGGCGCAACTGATACACCGAGATATTCACCGACACCCGTATCTGCGCCAGCCCCTCCTGCTGCCACTGGCGCGCCTGGCGGCAGGCCTGACGCAGCACGAACTCGCCAATCGGCGCGATCAGCCCGGTCTCTTCGGCCAGACCGATGAACTCGCCAGGCGCCACCATGCCCTGCTGCGGATGACGCCAGCGCACCAGCGCCTCGGCAGCGTTGAGCTGGTCGTCGGCGAGGTTCAGCTTGGGCTGGTAGAACACCTCCAGTTGGCCTTCGTCGATGGCCTTGCGCAGCTGGTTCTCCAGTTGCAGACGCTCCAGGGTGCAGGCCTGCAGGTTGTCGGTGAAAAACTGGAAGGTGTTGCCGCCCAGGTGCTTGGCATGTTGCACGGCCATGTTGGCCTGGCTGATCAGCGCGCTGATCTCGCGGGCGTAGTCCGGCAGCAGACTGATACCCAGCGAGGCGCTGATCACCAGTTCGTGCCCGCCGACGGTCATCGGCACGCGCAGCTTGGCCAGCAGCCGACTGGCCACCCGCGCCAGGCTGGAGAGGCTGCCGTAGGCGTCGAGGATGATGGCGAACTCGTCGCCTGAGAGCCGCGCGATGCAGTCGGCCTCGGGTACGGTCTGGGTCAGGCGGCGGCTTATCTGGCGTAGCAACTGGTCCGCTACTTCATGGCCGAGGCTATCGTTGAGCAGCTTGAAACGGTCCAGGTCGATATGCACCAGGGCGATGCTGCGCCCGCTCTGTCGCGCACGTTGGCTGGCATCGTGCAGACGCTCCTTGAACAGGCTGCGGTTGGCCAGGCCGGTCAGATCGTCGTAGTGCGACAGATAGCGCAGGCGTTCCTCGGCTTCACGGCGCGCACTGAGATCGGCGAAGAAGCCGACGATATGGCTGGGCCGACCTGTTACATCGCGCACCAGATTGAGCTGCAGCCATTGCGGGTAAAGCTCACCGCTCTTGCGCGTCTCGATCAGCTCGCCCTGCCAGGTGCCGGCGCTATCCAGCTCCTGGCGGATCATCTGGTATTGCCGGCGCATCTCGCGGCTGCCGATCAGGCTGGTCACCGTGCGCCCGACCACCTCCTCACGGCTGTAACCGGTCACCGCGCTGAACGCGCGGTTGACCGCCAGCACGCGGTAGTCAGGGTCGAGAATGAAGATGCCTTCGCTGGCCGCTTCGAACACGGTCGCGGCCAGGCGCTGTTGCTGCTCCTGCTGACGCCGCGCGCTGACGTCGCGTCGCGTGCCGAGCATGCGCCGTACACGGCCGGCGGCGTCGCGCTCGACCGCACGGCCACGGTCCTCGACCCAGACCCAGTGACCATCGACATGACGCACGCGGTACTCGATCTGATAATCCTCGCTGCGCCCCTTGAGGTGCTGGACCAGCGCCCGGCGCAACCCTGGCAGATCATCCGGGTGCAGGCGCGGGGTCAGGTCACGCAGCATCACTTGCACCTGGCCCGGTTCCAGACCGAACAGCTCGCGCAGGTGCGAGTGGTGCACCTGGTCGCTTTCCAGATCCCAGTCCCACAGCCCCAGCTCGCTGGCCTCCAGCGCCAGGGCCAGGCGCGCCTGGCTCTTGCCCAGGGCATGGGTCGCTTCGTCCAGCTCCAGGGTACGTTCGGCCACACGCATTTCCAGCTCGCCATGGGCGCCGCGCAATTCGCGCTCGGCACGGCGACGCTGCTCCACCTCACGCGCCAATTCTTCATTGAGCCCTTCGGCACACTGTTTGGCGTGCTCCAGGTTGCTGATCAGCGCCAGGTTGTGAAAGCGCTGCAGCAAGCTGCGCTGCACCAGGCGATTGACCTGCCAGGCCACCACCAGCAGGGCGAGAAACAAGATCACACTGAGCAGCCCCCAGCCGCGTTGCAGGCCGCTGCCGGAGAGCAGCAGGAAGCCGGCCGACGGCAGCAGGCAGGGCAAGGCGAAGGTGAGGAAGGCTGACAGGCTGACGGCATAGGCCACGCTGGCCGAAAGAATCGCTGCGGCGATCAGGCCGTAGACCAAGGCCTGCTGGTAAAACACATCAGCGGGCACCAGCACGATCACGGCGAAGGCGAGGGTCAACCCAGATGCACCGGCGCCGAAGAGGAAGATGCGTCGCCAGTAGGGCTCGGCCTGGCGGCTCGGCAGCGCCTCGTTGAAGGCATTCACCTGGGTCAGGCGCAACAGCGCCAGCAGCACTACCCAGCCCAGCCAGGCAGCGAGCATCGGTGCGCTCTGCTGACTCCACAGCAATAGACTGCAGGCCAGGCCGACCAGCAGCATGAGCAACGTGGGCAGGCGCGAACCCTGGAACAACAGACGGGTACGCTCGACGGCAATATCCGTGGCGAACTGACGTTCAGCCTGATGCGGGTCCAGCGTCACCTCTTGAACTACGGCGCTAGTCGTGGCGGTCATAGGCGATTTTCTTGTAATGGTTGCCTAAGGGTATTGGCGCTTTTTGCGACGCTCCCAACCCTGACGTCGCGGGAGAATACCCGAGACAGACGCTGTGCCCAACAGCGATGTGGGCAATTTCACAGCTTGACGCCCATCTTTTGGCGGGCACCGGCAGAGCATGATGGCCTTTGGCCGCCTGACCACGCACATCTGCGCCCTGACCCGCCAGTCGTCGGTTGCATCAGGCTCGTTTCACCGCGCCTGGCTGACGGTTTGCCCTCCCCTTCCCGGCCCCCTAGAATGCCGCGATGCAAAATGACCTCGATCACAGACTCACCACCCTCAATCCCGCCCAGCACCATGCGGTTACCACGCCGCCTGGTCATCAGCTGGTGCTGGCCGGTGCCGGCTCGGGCAAGACCCGTGTGCTGGTGCACCGCATCGCCTTCCTGATCCAGCGCCTGGACGTGTCGCCGCACAGCATCCTGTCGGTGACCTTCACCAACAAGGCCGCCGCCGAGATGCGTCACCGTATCGAAGACGTGCTGGGCCACGCCCCTGCCGGCATGTGGGTCGGCACCTTCCACGGCCTGGCTCACCGCCTGCTGCGTGCGCACTGGAAGGAGGCCAAGCTGGCCGAGAACTTCCAGATTCTCGACTCCGACGATCAGCAACGCCTGATCAAGCGGGTGATCCGCGACCTCGGCCTGGATGAGCAGCGCTGGCCGGCCAAGCAGGCACAGTGGTTTATCAACGGGCAGAAGGACGAGGGCATCCGCCCGCAGGGCATTCAGGCCAGCGGCGACCTGTTCCTGGCCACCATGCGCAGCATCTACGAAGCCTACGAGGCGGCCTGCGCGCGCACCGGCGTCATCGATTTCGCCGAGCTGCTGCTGCGTGCCCTCGATCTCTGGCGCGACAATGCCGGCCTGCTGGAGCATTACCAGCGCCGCTTCCGCCATATCCTGGTCGACGAGTTCCAGGACACCAACGCCGTGCAATACGCCTGGTTGCGCTTTCTCGCCAAGGGCGGCGAGAGCCTGATGGTGGTGGGTGACGACGATCAGTCGATCTACGGCTGGCGCGGCGCGAAGATCGAGAACATCCAGCAGTTCGACAGCGATTTCGCCGATGCCGAGATCATCCGTCTGGAGCAGAACTATCGCTCCACGGCGAACATCCTCAATGCCGCCAACGCGCTGATCGCCAACAACCAGGGCCGCCTCGGCAAGGAGCTGCGCACCGACGTCGGTGATGGCGAGCCGCTGGCCCTGTACGCCGCCTTCAACGAGCACGACGAAGCGCGCTACGTGGTGGAAACCATCGAGGACGCCCTGCGCAAGGACGGCCTCAAGCGCAGCGAAATCGCCATTCTCTATCGCTCCAACGCCCAATCGCGGGTGTTGGAAGAGGCGCTGCTGCGCGAGAAGATCCCCTACCGCATCTACGGTGGTCAGCGCTTCTTCGAGCGTGCCGAGATCAAGAACGCCATGGCCTACCTGCGCCTGCTCGACGGGCGCGGCAACGATGCGGCGCTGGAGCGCATCATCAACGTGCCGGCGCGTGGCATCGGCGAGAAGACCATCGAGACCATCCGCGAATACGCCCGCGCCCATGACGTACACATGTGGGAAGCGATTCGCCTGATGCTGACGGTCAAGGCGCTGCCCGCTCGCGCCTCGGGGGCCCTGGCCGGCTTCATCGAACTGATCGACAGCCTGGCCGAGCAGGTCCTGGCCATGCCGCTGCACCAGATGACCCAGGTGGTCATCGAAAAGAGCGGCCTGCTCGCCTATCACGAGGCGGAAAAAGGCGAGAAGGGCCAGGCCCGGGTGGAAAACCTGGAGGAACTGGTCAGCGCCGCACGTACCTTCGAGAACGATGAAGACGACGAGCTGACCCCGCTGCAGGCCTTCCTCACCCATGCCTCGCTGGAGGCCGGGGACACCCAGGCCGCCGAGAACGAAGACAGTATTCAACTGATGACCCTGCACAGCGCCAAGGGCCTGGAATTCCCCCTGGTGTTCCTGGTGGGCATGGAAGAGGGTCTGTTCCCGCACAAGATGAGCCTGGAAGAACCGGGCCGATTGGAAGAAGAACGCCGCCTGGCCTATGTCGGCATTACCCGTGCCATGCAGAAGCTGGTGATCAGCTACGCCGAAACACGGCGTCTCTACGGTAGCGAGACCTATAACAAGGTGTCGCGCTTTGTCCGCGAAATCCCCGCACCGCTGATTCAGGAAGTACGCCTGAGCAACAGCGTCAGCCGCCCGATGAGCACCAGCTCGATGGGTGGCGGCAGCCTGTTCGCCGGCAGTGCCATACCGCAAACGCCCTTCAACCTGGGCCAGCGCGTACGTCACAGCCTGTTCGGCGAAGGCACCATCCTCAATTTCGAGGGTGCTGGTGCCCAGGCGCGGGTCCAAGTGAATTTCGAAAACGAAGGCAGTAAATGGCTGATGCTGGCGTACGCCAAGCTTGAAGCCTATTAGCACACCGTATCTGGAGATAATCGATGAATCGCCGCAATCTGTTCGGCGCCGCTGTGGCACTGATCGCCGCCATCGGCCTGGTTGGCTGTAAAGAAGACAAGGCTGCCAGCGAGCAAGCCGCTGCCAAGCCAGCAGAAACCGTCCACTGGAAGATGGTCACCTCCTGGCCGAAGAACTTCCCCGGCCTCGGCACCGCTGCCGAGCGCCTGGCCGAGCGCATCAACGCCATGAGCGCCGGGCGCCTGACCGTCAAGGTCTACGCCGCCGGTGAGCTGGTGCCGGCGCTGGAAGTGTTCGACGCCGTCTCGCGCGGCACCGCCGAGATGGGCCACGGCACGCCGTACTACTGGAAGGGCAAGGTGCCGGCTGCGCAGTTCTTCAGCAGCGTGCCATTCGGCCTCTCCACCCTGGAAATGAACGCCTGGTTGAGCAAGGGCGGCGGTCAGGCACTGTGGGACGAAACCTACGCACCCTTCGGCGTGAAGCCGCTTTCGGCCGGCAACACCACCATGCAGATGGGCGGCTGGTTCAACAAGGAAATCAACAGCCTGGCCGACATCAAGGGCCTGAAGATCCGCATGCCGGGCCTCGGCGGCGAAGTCTGGAGCAAGCTCGGCGCGATCACCGTCAACCTGCCGGGTGGCGAGATTTTCACCTCCCTGCAGACCAGCGCCATCGATGCCACCGACTGGGTCGGGCCGTACAACGACCTGGCCTTCGGTCTGCACAAGGCGGCCAAGTACTACTACTTCCCGGGCTGGCAGGAGCCGCAGGCCGTGGTCGAATCCATGGTCAACCAGAAGGCCTTCGACGCGCTGCCGGCCGACCTGCAGGCCATCGTCGTCGAAGCCGCGCGCGCCGCGACCCTGGATATGATGGACGACTACGTGTTCAACAACGCCAAGGCGCTGCAGAGCCTGAAGAGCGAAGGCGTGCAATTCAAGCGTCTGCCGGATGAGGTGCTGCAAGCCATGCGTGAGCAATCCAACGTGGTGCTCGAAGCTCTGGCGGCCGAGAACGACCTCAACGGCCGCATCTGGGCCTCGCAGAAAGCCTTCCTCGAAGAAGCCAGCGCCATGCAGGCGCTGACCGAGAAAGAGCTGTACAACTGGCGTTGAGCCAACTGAACGGGGCCAAGAGCCCCGTTTTTCTTAGGGATAACTGCCGATGCGTCTTCGTTCGCTGCTGCTCCTGCCCCTGCTCGCCTTCGGCCTCATCGGCTGCAAGGACGACTCCGCGCCGACCGACCAGGCCGCAGCCCCCGCCCAGACCTTCCACTGGAAGATGGTCACCACCTGGCCGAAGAATGCACCCGGCACCGGCACCGCAGCCGAACGCCTGGCTGAGCGCGTCAACGCCATGAGCGCCGGGCGCCTGACCATCAAGGTCTATGCTGCTGGCGAGTTGGTGCCGGCACTGGAGGTGTTCGACGCAGTGTCGCGCGGTACGGCCGAACTCGGCCACGGCACGCCCTATTACTGGAAGGGCAAGGTACCGGCCGCGCAGTTCTTCGGTGCGGTGCCCTTCGGCCTGTCCACCCTGGAAATGAACGCCTGGCTGAACAAGGGCGGCGGCCAGGCACTGTGGGACGAAGCCTACGCGTCGTTCGGCCTCAAGCCACTGACCGCAGGCAACAGCACCATGCAGATGGGCGGCTGGTTCAACAAGGAAATCAACAGCCTGGCTGACATCAAAGGCCTGAAGATCCGTATGCCGGGCCTCGGTGGCGAAGTGTGGAGCCGCCTGGGTGCGACCACCGTGGTGATGCCGGGTGGCGAAATCTTCACCGCCCTGCAGACCGGCGCCATCGACGCCACCGACTGGGTCAGCCCCTACAACGACCTGGCCTTCGGCCTGCAGAAGGCCGCCAAGTATTACTACTACCCCGGCTGGCAGGAGCCGCAATCGGTGCTCGAGCTGCTGATCAATCAGAAGGCATTCGATGCGCTGCCGGCCGACCTGCAGGCCATCGTCACCGAAGCGGCGCGCGCGGCGACCCAGGACATGATGGACGACTACGTCTACCACAACGCCCTGGCGCTGGACGAGCTGAAGAAGAGCGGCACGCTGCTCAAGCGCTTCCCCGACGAGGTGCTGCAGGCCATGCAACGCGAGACCGAACAAGTGCTCGGCGAGCTGGCCGCGCAGAGCGAGCTCAACGGCCGCATCTGGGCCTCCATGCAGGCGTTCCAGGCGCTGGCCACCTCGATGCAGGCGCTGTCGGAAAAAGAGCTGTACGACTGGCGCTGAGCCGCTCAGGGTTATAGCCCTTACCCTTGTGGGAGCCCCGCCCCGGGGCGAAGCTGTATTACCTCAGGTTCGCGGCGGGGCGCCACTCCTACCCATTCGGCGCGGCCACATCTGACCTATCTGGCTCCGTTTGTCGTTCCAGGCTGCGCCTCATGCCCTGGCGGCCATACTTCACGGATGAAAAACAAGCCGACCGACCCCGTCCAGATCCTCGACAGCGCCCTGCAACTGGCCGACGTCTGCGGCTGGGAGCGCCTGCACCTGTTCGACGTCGCCGCCGCGCTCGACATCGGCCTGGACGATATCGCCCGTCACTACCGCGACAAGGACGACCTGGTGGAAGCCTGGTTCGACCGCGCCGACCTGACCATGCTCGGCCACGCCAGAAATCCCGATCTGCAGGGTCTGAACGCCGAACAACGTCTGGAAAGCTGCCTGCTGGCCTGGCTCGAGAGCCTGGCAGCCCATCGCGCGGTGACCGGGCAGATGCTGCTGTACAAGCTCGAACCTGGGCATATCCACCTGCAGGTGCTCGGCCTGATGCGCATCAGCCGCACCGTGCAATGGTGGCGCGAAGCCGCTGGCCGACAAAGCCTGCACCTGCGCCGCATCGCCGAGGAAACCCTGCTCACCGGCGCCTACCTGCGCAGCTTCGTGCACTGGCTGCGCCATCCCGAAGAAGACGCAGCAACCTTCCGCGCCTTTCTGCGCGCTCAACTGCGCTGCGGCCCGCTGCCTCTGCTGCTGCAACGCCCGTAGCCCGGATGAAATCCGGGAGGCCATGGGCGGCTATCCCCGTATTGCATACGGGCTACGCGGATAAATCGCAGGGTGCTCGCCCTACAGGCAAAAGCCGGAAACATTCTGTCACTGGTCATGCCCACCCATGACGGGCAAGATGCCTACCAAGCTTTTCCACAAGAGAGAAAACCGTGATGCAGCGTTTCCTCAGTATCGCCATGGTGCTGTGCCTGGCACTGACCTTCAGCTTCGAAGCCCACGCTAAACGTTTTGGCGGTGGTAAATCCTTCGGCTCCGCGCCCAGCCACCAGACCCGCCAGGCCACGCCGCCGGCGCAGTCGGCTGCCCAGGCACCCGGTCGTCAACAGCCTGCCGCTGCCGCCAGCGGCGCTTCGCGCTGGCTCGGCCCGCTGGCCGGTCTGGCCGCCGGTGGCCTGCTGGCCTCGATGTTCATGGGTGATGGTTTCGAAGGCCTGCAGATCATGGACATGCTGATCTTCGGCCTGATCGCCTTCCTGCTGTTCCGTTTCCTCGCCGCCCGTCGCGCTCGCCAACAGCCACAAATGGCCGCTGCCGGTGCGCCGTACCAGCGTGAAATGCCGAACGCCGACAATGCGCCGGCCGCTGGCAGCAATATCTTCGGCGGTCGTCTGGCTTCGGCCGCTCCGGTGATCAACGCCCCGGCCTGGTTCAACGAGCAGAGCTTCATCGCCGCCGGCCGTGAGCACTTCATGAACCTGCAGCAGCACTGGGACGCCGACGAGATGGACAAGATCTCCGAGTTCGTCACCCCGCAACTGCTGGAGTTCCTCAAGCGCGAGCGCGCCGAGCTGGGTGACGGCTTCCAGTCAACTTACGTCGATAACCTCGACGTGCAGCTCGATGGCGTCGACGACAACGCCGAGAAGACCACCGCCACCCTGACCTTCAGCGGTGTGTCGAAGACCTCGCGCTTCGACCAGGGCGAGCCGTTCAGCGAAAGCTGGCGCATGGAGCGCGCTCAAGGCGACAACCAGCCCTGGCTGATCGCCGGCATTCGCCAGAACTGATCGCTACGGCGCACTAAAGACCCGGGCTTGCCCGGGTTTTTTATTTCGGCATTTGCCGGTTATCGCGGCTGAAGCCGCTCCTACAGCCCATCACGATGGATCGGTAGCCGCCCGGCGCATGCCGATATGCGGGATGTCATCCTCCAGATACACCTCGGTCACCGCCGCGAAACCGTAACGCCCGTAGTAACCCTGCAGATGCGCCTGCGCCGACAGATAGACCGGCGCGCCCGGCCAACGCTGGTGACACTCGAGCAGCGCCTGCTCCATCAGCCGGTGACCCAGCCCGGTGCCGCGCGCCCGCTCGGCGATCACCACCCGACCGATCACCACCTCGCCTTCCATACGCTGCGGATCGAGCAGGCGCAGATAGCCCACCAACCCCGACTCGTCACGCGCCAGCAGGTGGCCGGTGTCACCGACCAGGTCCTGGCCATCGGTTTCCAGGTAGGGGCAGTTCTGCTCGACCACGAACACCTGGGTGCGCAGCGCCAGCAGTTCATAGAGGGTGGCGGTATCGAGTTCGCGGTGGTGCAGGCAATGCCAGGTGACAGATGACATGGGAAGGCTCCGCAAAAGCACCATTATCCGATGGCGGCGACATGTTTACACTCGCCCCGCCAGCTACTGTATAAAGCCGATCCCCCCTGATGAGGAGCCGATGCCGTGGAAGAAGTCATCGAACAGCTGCGCGAACTCAACGAGCCGGTACCGGTACCGCTGGAGCTGCCGGAAGAAGAGACCCTGGTGGAAATTCAGGAGCAGATCCTCATTCACTTGCCCTTCGAGCTGCGCGAATACCTGCTCAAGGTCAGTGATGTGGTCTACGGCCGCCTGGAGCCAGTGACCGCCAGTGATCCGCAATCGCACACCTACCTGCCGGAAGTCGCCGCCGAAGCCTGGAGCCTGGGCCTACCGCGCGATCTGGTGCCGCTGTGCCAGGACGGCCGCGACTATTACGCCGTGGACGTGGAAGGTCAGGTCTGGCTGTGGGATGGCGACGAAGGCGAGCTGACCGACGAAAGCTGGGACTCGGTCTGGCACTGGTGCCGCGACGTCTGGCTGGAGAGCTGACGGCAAAGCCTTGTCGCCGCTGAAGCGCCTCCCACAGTTGGCAGTCGCACGTGACCCCGTGGGAGGGGCTTCAGCCGCGACCGGCACAACACATCAGCCAAACCCGGCTCACACCTCGCCCTGCTCCAACGCCAGCAGGTTGAGCAGAAACCGCGCGAAATACAGTAGATCCTGCTCCATGGCCTGACGTGCGCCCTTGGCGTCGCCGGCCTCGATGGCGGCGAAGGCGTCCTCGTGGAAGTCGTTGAGCCGCAGCGACAGGTCGGCGCCGGTGAACAGGCGGTTGAAGAAGGGGCCGATCTGCAGCCACAGCGACTCGATCGAGCGCAGCAGCACCGGGTTGCCGCAGGCGGCGTACAGGTGCAGGTGGAACTGGCTGTTGGCGCGGAGGTAGTCCTGCACCTGGCGCTGCTCGATGGCCGTATCCATGCGCGCCACACAGTCGCGCAGCAGGGCCAGGTCGGCCGCCTGCAGGCGCGGCGTGGCCAGCTCCACCGCCAGCCCCTCCAGACCCAGGCGCACCTGGAAGATGTTCTCGTAGCGCTCGCGGGTCATCGCCGGCACCCGCACCGAACGCTGCGGCTCGCCCTCCAGCGCGCCCTCGGCCACCAGCCGCTGCAACGCCGCGCGCACCGGCATCGGGCTGGTGCCCCATTGTGCCGCGAGGTCACGGATCTTCAACCGCTCCCCAGGTTGAAAGCGCCCTGCCAGCAGGCCCGAGCGGATGTTCTGATACAGCTGTTCCTGCAGATTGTCAGCCATGCGCTACCTCCCTCGGTGGCGCCGGCAGTTGAGCAAGGGTCAGGCTACAGTCACGCATGAAAGGCTCCAGTGGGAAATGTGGCGAGTCTACGTCAGGAACTGATTTTGTGTGAAAAATGGCTGAACATGAAATATTTCGTGATCACAAATACGTCTTTAATGGCAAAAATACTGAGTTCTATAAGATCATTTACTATTTTGTGATCACAAAATATCATACCTGCAGCGTCCAATCGAGGTAAGACCCATGACCACCGCCAGTGGTATCAGCCCAATCGCCGTTGATCGTTTCGTCGCTGCCGAGCGCGAACTGTTCCTGTCCCGCAATCCGAAGTCCGTGGCGCTGGCCGAACGCGCCCGTCACTCGCTGTACGGCGGCGTACCGATGCACTGGATGGCCGACTGGTCGACACCGGTGCCGCTGTTCGTCGAGCGAGCCAAGGGCGCACGCTTCTTCGACGTGGACGGTCATGAGTACATCGACTTCTGCCTGGGCGACACCGGCACCATGTTCGGCCACTCGCCCGACCCGGTCGCTCGCGCCCTCGCCGAGCAAGCGAACAATGGCCTGACCACCATGCTGCCCGGCGAGGACGCTGTGGTTTGCGGCGAGCTGCTGGCCCAGCGCTTCGGCCTGCCCTACTGGCAGGTGACCGCCACCGCCACCGATTCCAACCGCTACGTGCTGCGCTGGGCGCGTGCCATTACTCAGCGCAAGACCCTGCTGGTGTTCGACGGCTGCTACCACGGCACTGTCGACGACGTGATGGTGCGCGAACGCGATGGCCAGACCGTGCACCGCTCCGGTCTGGTCGGCCAGGCCTACGACCTGACCGAGCACAGCCGCGCCATTCCCTTCAACGACGTCGAAGCGCTGGAAGCCGCATTGGCTCAGGGCGACGTCTGCGCCCTGCTCTGCGAGCCGGCGATGACCAACATCGGCATGGTGCTGCCCGATCCAGGCTTCATGCAGAAGTGCCGCGAGCTGACGCGCAAGTACGGCAGCCTGCTGATCATCGACGAAACCCACACCATCTCCACCGACATCGGCGGCTGCACGCGGCTGTGGGGCCTCGACCCGGACTTCTTCGTGGTCGGTAAACCCATCGCCGGTGGCGTGCCCTGCGGCATCTTCGGTTGCAGCGCAGCGATGGCCGAAGCCATGACTAAGGCCCGTCAGCGCGCCAGTGAAGAAAGCCACAGTCACGGCCACAGCGGCATGGGCACCACCCTGTCGGCCAATGCCCTGGCCATGCACTGCATGCGTGCCAACCTGGAACAGGTGATGACCCAGGCGGCCTACGACCACATGCTGCCGCTGGCGGCGCGCCTGGCCGAGGGCTTGCGCCAGTTGATCGGCAAGCACGACCTGAACTGGTCGGTGACCGAGCTGGGCGCACGCTGCGAATTCCAGTTCTGCGCCACCCCGCCGCGCACCGGCGCCGAAGCCGAAGCGGCGTTCCATGACGAGCTGCAGATGGCCCTGCACCTGTACCTGATCAACCGCGGCATCCTGATCACCCCGTTCCACAACATGACCCTGTGCTGCCCAAGCACCACCGAGGCTGATGTGGACAAATTGATCGCCATGCTCGATACGGCCCTCACCGAGCTACTGGCCATTCCCGGCGCCCGTGAGTGATACCCGTGGGAGGCGCTTCAGCGGCGACAATCGCGGCTGAAGTCCCTCCCACAGGATGAACTGCGCCCCACGACCCTTTGCGAGAACCGCCATGCAATTCGCCAATCCCCAGGAAGCGCGCGACTTCCTCGAACGCCACCCCGACGTGCGCAGCATCGAGCTGATGTTGATCGACGCCAACGGCATCCCGCGCGGCAAGCTGCTGCACCGCGACGAACTGCTGGCCATCTACGAGAACGGCCGGCCGCTGCCCAGCTCGATCCTGTCGCTGACCATCCAGGGCGAGGACGTCGAGGCAAGCGGCCTGGTCTGGGAAGTGGCCGACGCCGACTGCTGGACCTACCCGCTACCCGGCAGCCTGACCCTGCAACCCTGGCGCACGGTGCCCACCGGCCAGCTGCAGGTGAGCATGCATCCGACTCAAGGCCTGCCGGCCACGCCGGGCGACCCACGCCACGTGCTGGCGCGCACCATCGACGCGCTCAAGGCCGACGGCTATCACCCGGTAATGGCGGTGGAGCTGGAGTTCTACCTACTGGACAAGCAGCGCGACGCCAATGGTCGCCCGCAGCCCGCCGTGCAGATGAACGGTGTGCGCCCGCAGGCGCCGCAGGTCTACGGCGTGTATGAGCTGGAGCAGATGCAGCCGTTCCTCGACGACCTCTACGCCGCCTGCGAAGTACAGGGTTTGCCAGTGCGTACGGCGATCTCCGAGTACGCCCCCGGCCAGCTCGAGCTGACCCTGGAACACCGCTTCGATGCGCTGCAGGCGGTGGACGAAGGCGTGCGCTACAAGCGCCTGGTCAAGGGCGTGGCGAACAAGCACGGGCTGCAGGCCTGCTTCATGGCCAAGCCGTTCGGCGACCTGGCCGGCAGCGGCATGCATATGCACGTGTCACTGGCCGATGCCGAAGGCAACAACCTGATGGCCTCGGAAGACCCGCACGGAACGCCGCTGCTGCGCCACGCCATCGGCGGCATGATGGCCACCCTCGACGACGCCCTGGCGATCTTCTGCCCCAACGCCAACTCCTTCCGCCGCTTCCAGGCCAACAGCTACGCGCCGCTGGCCAAGAGCTGGGGGGTGAACAACCGCACCGTATCCTTCCGCGTGCCGGGCGGGCCGGCCAACAGCCGCCACGTCGAGCACCGCATCTGCGGCGCCGACGCCAACCCCTACCTGGCCGCGGCGGCGATCCTCGCCGGCATCCACAAGGGCATCCGCGAGCAGATCGACCCGGGCGCGGCCATCGTTGGCAACGGCTACGAGCAGGCCCGCGAAACCCTGCCCACCGACTGGCTCACCGCCCTGCGCAATCTGGAGCATTCAAGCTGGGCACGCGAGGCGCTGGGTGAGGACTTCCTCAAGGTGTTCCTGGCGATCAAGTGGGCCGAGTTCCGCCAGTTCATGGGGGAAGTGGGTGAGCAGGATTGGCGCTGGTATCTCAATCACGCCTGACCTGACGATGAGCTAACCTGTAGCCAGCGAGGAGGCGGAGAACGACTCATGAAACGCTGGCTACTGCTGGCTCTGCTGATGGCGGCTGCGCTGACGCAGGGCGAAACCCTGCGCGTCGGCATCGAGCAGCACGATTACTACCCCTACTACCGCGCCACGCTCGAAAGCCTACCCGAAGGCTACTGCCTGGACCTGCTGGAAGCCTTCGCCGAGCACGAGGGGCTGACCCTCGAATTGCTGCCGCAGCCGCTCAATCGGCTGTATCGCAACATGCTCGACAAGCAGAGCCTCGACCTGCTGTTCCCCGACAACCCCGAGTGGGCGCGCCAGGCCAAGGCCGATCGCCACCTCTACTACAGCGAGGCAGTCGTACAGATAGTCGACGGCACCATGGTGCTCGCCAACCGCCGCGGCCAGGGCCTTAACAACATTCGCCAGTTGGGCACCGTGCGCGGCTTCACCGCGCAGGCCTGGCAACCCCAGCTCGACGCCGGCACCGTGCATCTGGTGGAAACCCAGGACCTGCATAGCCTGATCCGCATGGTGGTGCGCGGCCGCCTCGATGCGCTCTACGCCAACCCACAGGTGGTGCGCTACCAGCTCGGCCAACTGGGCATGACCGACAACGACCTGCAACTGGACCCGCAATTGCCGCTGACCTACACCAGTTTCCACCTCAGCAGCGCAAGCCGGCCGGATCTGATCGAACGCTTCGACGCCTTCCTCGCCCAACGGCCGGATACGGTGCAACGCCTCAAGGCGCGCTACGGCCTGTGAACCTCATGGGCCCACTTTGATGTAACGACCACCGACACTGATGCCCATGCCGCCATAGTCCTGACAGCCCTCGGCGAACACCTCCTGCACGCGCAGCTCGATGCCCTCACGCAGCAGTTGCACCGCACAGCCGCTGCCCAGGCCGGCATCCTCCAGGCGCATCTGCACGCCATCGCCGGCGAGCTTGCCATCCAGCTCGCCGATGGCGGCCGGACCATATTCCTCGACTCGGGCACCGGCACGCACAGGCGAGAAACTGCCGTGATAGCCGCCACTGCCATCCTCACTGATCAACAGCTCGCTCCACACCGCCTGGCCGCCGTAGCGCAGGTAGCGGCCGACGGGGCTGGCGCTCAGCGCCGGATAATCCAGTGCCTCGGCCACCTTGCGCAGGTGCAGGCGGGTCGAGGAGCCGCTGAGGTTGTTGTCCAGCGCCACGCCCAGCCAGGCGCGCGCCATGCCCGCATCGCCAGCGCGCAGATTGGCGAGGATGAGATTGTTCAGCGCCAGCTCCAACTGTGCCGTATCGTCATCCTCGACGCGTCGTAACTGACGCTCGAACGCTTCGATGGCCTGCTCAAAGCGGTCGTCCTGATAGGCGGCGCTGCCGACCTGGTTGCACTGCACCGCTGTGGCGCATTCTTCGGTCGCCTGCACGGCACCCGCGAGCCCCAGCAGCAGCGGCAGCGGCAGCGGCAGCGGCAGCAGCAGCGGCAGGAGCAATAATTTCGAGCGAATCAGCATGGATGGCATCCTTGCAGTAGTGAGTGTGTATCTTGCATAGAACCAGCAGGCCTTACTCTCATAAGCCCCACACGTACTCGGAGCAACGATGGAAGCCGGAACCGCGCAACTGACGATGACCGTACTGATGACCCCGGACATGGCCAATTTCTCCGGAAATGTCCACGGCGGCACCCTGCTCAAGTACCTCGACGAAGTAGCCTACGCCTGCGCCAGCCGCTATGCCGGTTGCTATGTGGTGACCCTGTCGGTGGACCAGGTGATGTTCCGCGAACCGGTGCATGTCGGTGAGCTGGTCACCTTCCTCGCCTCGGTCAACCACACCGGCCGCACCTCGATGGAGATCGGCATCAAGGTCATCACCGAGAACATCCGTGAGCGCTCGGTGCGCCACACCAACAGTTGCTTCTTCACCATGGTCGCGGTCGATGCCAATGGCCGCCCGGCGCCGATCCCTGAACTGCAGCCGGATACCGCCGACGGCCTGCGCCGCCAGCGCCAGGCCAAGCAGCGCCGGCAGATTCGCGACGAGTTGCAACAGCGCTACCAGGCGTTGAGCGAAGAGAAGAACGCCGAAGCGTAGGGCGGGTGCAACCCGCCGCCGATGGCGCCTCGCGCCTCAATCGTGACCGATATAGAACAGCAGCTCGCGACGCTGCGGATGATCCTTGAGCCAGGTACGAATCTCGTCGGCGCGAGCGATGGCTTCCTCGCCGGCGATGCGGCTGAAGCGCTCGCGTCGAGCCTGCTCGCTGGCCTGCTGACGCACCTGGCGCTGCCAGGCGTCGGTGAAGATCGCCGGCATGCGCTGGCTCAGCTCCAGGGCCTTGAGCAATTGCCATTCGCCACTGTCCAGCCAGGCTTCGTCGCAAGTACCGCATAGGTCGAGACGGTTGGCGCGGGTGCCGCTGATCTGAAACTTGGTCATCAGCTTGGCGCACTTGGGGCAACTCAGGGCATGACTGGTTTCGCCCGCTTCGGCCTCGGCAGCCAGCTCGGTTGATGTCTCGTGTGCTGGCTGGCGCTCGGCCCAGTCGCGGTAGTGCAGCAGGCTGACCAGCGTGCCTTGGCACTGTGCACAGCCATGGCCGAGCAGGCCATCTTCGAGTTTTGCTGGTTGCAGGCGAGTCGTACGGCAGGCGGGGCAATGCATGGTGACGTCCTTTTCCTATTGAGTGCGCGAACGCTAATCTAGGGAAGATACGAGAGCAAGAGCGACGCTGAGAACTACTTGGCGGATAGGCTAAGCTCTGTCTCCCGGATCTGGAGTCGTCATGATCAACCTGTTCGATGTCTTCCTGCTGATGCTGTTCGCTGCCGTCTGCGCCTGGTTGTGGCGCGGCCATGGTATTCGCGAGCGTGCACTGGCGTTCGCCAAGCAGCATTGCGCCAAGCTCGACGTGGAGCTGCTCGACGGTGCCGTGGCGCTGCGCCGCTTGGCCATCCAGCGTGATGCCAGGGGCCATCGCCGTCTGGCGCGACTCTATGACTTCGAGTTCACCGTCACCGGCGAGCAACGACTGCGCGGGCATATCAGCATGTTCGGCCCGCATCTCGGCCGCATCGAACTGCAGCCCCATCCGATACTGGAGCCGCAGCCCGAGCCGGTTGCGGTGCAGCAGCCAGGCAACGTCATCCGCCTGGAAGACTGGCGGCGCAAGGCGCAGTAGAGCAGCGTGCAGCCTCAATCGTAGGAGCCGGCTTGCCGGTGATATTCGCTACTTGATCGCCGGCAAGCCGGCTCCTACATGATGTAGAGATCTATCAGCTGCGCTGCAGCAGAAAGTCAGCCACGCGCTCGGCGCTATCCGCCGGTTGCTCCTGCATGAAGCAGTGCCCACCCGGCACCACCTGACTGCGCACATGGGGGTTGCTCGCGCACCAGCGCGCCACGGACTTGGCAACGAAGGGATAGGTGCGTGAGCCGTGAATCACTTCGGTCGGCGTCGTCACCTTGGCCAGCGAAGGCCACAGGCGCCGCGGGAAGGAACCGAAAATATCCGCCTCGCGGCTGGGTCGACACTTGAGTTCGACACCGCCCTCGACCTCCTTCAGCGCATGCTCGATATAGGCGTCGAATGCCGCCTCGTCCCAACCACGGAACATGCCACGACCATGCAGCGCAGCGTGCGCGCTGGCACGGTCCGGCCATTGCCGGCGGCGCTTCTGCGCCTTCTTCGCCATGCCGGTGCGCTGCGCCAGACCGACCACATCGGACAGCGCCATCACCCCGATCATCGCTGGGCTGAACAGCACCGGATCGAGCAGCACGGCACGGCGGAACAGCTCGGGATGACGCGCCAGGATCAGGCTGGTGAGCACACCGCCGAAGCTGTGACCAAGGGCGAAGCGCGGCACTTCACCGAACGGCCCACGCAGCGCAGCAAAGGCTTCCACCGCCAGCTCGGCGCTGCGGTTCCAGCCGTGGAAGCGGCCGCCGTGATCGCTGTCGCCATGGCCCTGCACGTCGCACAGCCAGAGATCGAAGTCCTCGGCCAGCAGCGCCAGCATCGGCGTGTAGACACGCCCGCAATAGCCATTGCCGTGCAGGAAATGCAGCAGCGGCTTGCCCGAGGGCGGCGTGTGCCAGCCGCGCAGGGTGAAACCGGCAGAGGTGTCATGAGACCAGGGCAGCAGTTGCATTGAGGTTATCCACAGCGACGAAAGCGCGGCGAGTTTAGCAGTCTGTCGCAGGGATTCGGCAGGTGGCGAAGGAGGTAGTCAGCACGTCGATGTTCTGTGCCTGATCGAAGATCAGCTCCAACCGTGAGTCCTTGCGCCATTCGCTCGGACTCCAGGCCGCCAACGCTTGCCCCTGCAAGGCATTCAACGAGTGCCAGCCTGCGGCACCATGCAGCACGGCCTTGGCCCTGCGCCAACCCAGGCTTTGCAGCCAGCGGCTGACCTGCTCGAGGTCGAAACGCTGGCTCGGGTGCCAGCGCCAGCCGATACTCCAGCCTTCGATCTGGTCCTGCACCTGGCAGACAGGCTCGGCGGCGTTGCGCCAGATCTGCGCCAGGCCGGGTGCAGCTGTGGGTAACTCGGCGCTCACCTCGATGGGCGAGGCCTGCGCTGCCAGGCCCGGCAACAGGGCCAAGTCGAGCCGACCCTGCGCGGTCCAGTGCAGCGGCACGGATGGCAGATCGGTAGCAATCCGCGCTCGCGTCTCGGCGTCCAAGTCTTCGCTCTTGTTCAACAGCAGCAAGCCGGCCTCATCCAGCGCCTGACGCTGCACGTCCGGCAGCGGCTGACCGCTAGCCAGCGCGGCAGCATCCAGCACCATCAGTGCCGGTTGCACGGCCAACACACCGAGCCAGGGCGGCTGGCGCAATTGCGCCAGCACCTGCGCCGGATGCCCCAGGCCGGACGGCTCGATCAGCAGGCGGTCGGGCCTGGCCTTGCGCAGCAGGCGCCCGAGACCAACCTGAAACGGCGCGCCGTTGACGCAGCACAGGCAACCACCTGCCACTTCGGCCATGGCAATGCCGTCGTCGCCCTGCTCGAGCAAGGCGGCGTCCAGACCGATCTGGCCGAATTCGTTGATCAGCACCGCCCAGCGCTCGCCCGCCGGTTTCTGCGCCAGCAGGTGACGGATCAACGTGGTCTTGCCGGCACCGAGCGGGCCGGCAATGAGGTGGGTAGGGATTTGACTGAGCATGAATGTATGTTCGGTGGTTCGCCAGACAAGTGCCAGCACAGACTGCGATTAAGCAGCATGCTAGATTCGCCGGCAGTTTTTCGGGAGTCGAAACGATGCGTGCATGGCTGTTGCTGTTTTCCCTGCTGCCGGGCCTGGCCCTGGCCGAAGCCTGCGTGGTGCATAGCCAGGCCGAACGCCTGGACGTGAAGGTCTGCCAGGAGAATCGCAACATCCCCGCCACGCTGTTTCGCGAGGGCTTCTGCCAACCGCAGTTGCAAGGCCAGACGGTCGAGGTGGAGTTCGTCGAGCAGTGCCCCAAGGGTGCCCACGGCGTCTGCCAGAACGCGCGCGCCGGTAGCGGTATGTACCTGCAGAACATCCACTACTACGGCGTGGCCAGCGACGCGTTGTACCTGGAGCCGGCCTGCAAGACGCAGTATCAGGGCCAGTGGATCAAGCCCTGAGCCGAGTGCTGTAGGGCGGGTGCAACCCGCCACTCCCTGCTTGGCGGGTTACACCCGCCCTACGCGGAAACGCTGACATCAAACTGTCACCCAACAGGCGCCTAATGATAACCCTCATGCCGGGTCACGCGCCGGCATGATCTCTTGGTGCTTAAGGCCGGGGCAGTCGCTCCGGCCTATTTTTTGTTATGCCCCATTGCAGTGGATCATTTCTCGTAGGAGCCACGCCTCGCGGCGAATAGTGATCACGCCGCAGGTTTCCTGAACAACCACGATCGCTTCGCCCCGAGGCGGGGCTCCTACCGTCGTCAGCGGGCGATATTCAGGCCAGCCAATCCAGGGTCAACAGCAAGCGTCGCTGCCCGGCAGGCGGTTGCGGCGAGCGGTGGATCAGCCCGCGTCCCTCGTTACCCTGCCATTTCTCGCCCTTGGCCAGCGCTACATGGCCGGCGTCGAGACGCTGGATCAACGCCTCGTCCTGCGGCTCTGCGCCCGGCTGACCGAGCTTGCTGCGCGGCATCGCGCCCTCCTCCAGCCAGTCGCTGCCGACACCGGCATAGCTGGTGATCAGCCGCAGCGGCACATGGTCGACGTGAAAACGCGGGCACATGGCCTTGTCCAGCGCGCGCAGGCGCAGGCCGATGCGCCGGGCATCGAGCAGGCAGGCGTAGGCCCGCACCAGCCAGGTCACGTCGGCGAGAAAGGCCGCCTGACCCGGCAGATCGGCGTACTGCGCCAGCAGGCCGTCGAGGTTCGGCTCGCTGTCCGGCTGCGCCAGCTCCAGGGTCATGGACTGCGCCAGCGGCTCACCTTGCGCCAGCAGCGCATCGGCGAAGTCGGCGATCTGCGCCGGCAGGCGGCGCTGCCAGACGGCCAGATTGACGCCGTCATGCAGCACCTCGCTGAGCACCTGGATATCCTCGCCCAGCACCTGCCGGGACACTTTCGGCAACTGCAGGGCGAACATCAGGCGGCCTCCTGCTGCCAGGCACCGAAGGGGTCAGCGAGCAGGCACCAGGCATCCGGGCCGCCGGCCATTTCCTCATCGGTCAGCAGGCAGTCGTCCAGCTCACGCACCAACTGCGGGAAGTCGATGTTCTGGCCAATGAATACCAGCTCCTGGCGGCAGTCGCCGACCTCGGCGCTCCAGTGCTTCATGATCGTCTGCAGACCTTCCTCGTCCTGCGGCCAGTGCTGCTTGGGTACGAAGCGCCACCAGCGTCCGGCCAGGCCGTGGCGCATCAGTCCGCCGGCCTGCGACCAGCTGCCGGCCTCCTGGTATTTGCTGGCCAGCCAGAAAAAGCCCTTGGAGCGCAGCAGTCGGCCATTGCGCCATTCCTGAGAGAGGAAATCGAAGAAGCGCTGCGGATGGAACGGCCGGCGCGCACGGTAAGCACTGGAGGCGATGCCGTATTCCTCGGTTTCCGGCACGTGCTCGCCACGCAGTTCCTTGAGCCAACCCGGTGCCTGCGACGCGCGGTCGAAGTCGAAGCGGCCGGTGTCGAGGATCTTGTCCAGGGCGATCTGCCCCATGCTCATGGCCTGGATGTCGGCGTGGGTGTTGAGCCCGCGCAGGATGGCCATCAACTCCTCGCGCTCGGCCTGGCTGATCAGGTCGATCTTGCTGATGAGGATGACGTCGGCGAACTCCACCTGCTCGATCAGCAGGTCGGTGATCGAGCGTTCGTCCTCCTCACCCAGGGTTTCGCCACGGCTGGCCAGGCTGTCGGCCTCATGGAAATCGCGCAGGAAGTTCACCCCGTCGACCACCGTGACCATGGTGTCCAGCCGCGCCAGGTCGGACAGGCTGCGTCCCTGCTCATCGCGGAAGGTGAAGGTCTCGGCCACCGGCAGCGGCTCGCTGATGCCGGTGGACTCGATCAGCAGGTAGTCGAAGCGGCCGTCGCGGGCCAGGCGGCTGACCTCGTCGAGCAGGTCTTCGCGCAAGGTGCAGCAGATGCAGCCGTTGCTCATCTCCACCAGCTTCTCTTCGGCACGGTTGAGGCTGACGTCCTGCTGGACGGTGGCACCGTCGATGTTGATCTCGCTCATGTCGTTGACGATCACCGCGACCTTGCGGCCTTCGCGGTTCTTCAGCACATGGTTGAGCAGGGTGCTCTTGCCGGCGCCGAGAAAGCCGGACAGCACGGTAACGGGTAGACGCTGATTCATGGGGTGTTCCTCGTTCAGTCACGGTCACGCTGATGTTTTTCGCGCTGCTCCTGGCGCTCCTTGGCTTCGATGCACAGGGTCGCGGTGGGGCGCAGCAGCAAGCGTTTCAGGCCGATGGGTTCGCCGGTCTCGGCGCACCAGCCGTATTCGCCACGCGCCAGGCGTTCGAGCGCCTGGTCGATCTTGTCCAGCAGCTTCTTTTCCCGCTCCAGCAGGCGCAGCTGCCACTGGCGCTGTTCCTCGGCGGCGCCGATATCGGCGACGTCGCTGCTGATCTCGGGTTGGCGCAGCTCGGTGAATTCCTCATCGATGCGCGCCTGCAACTCGGCACGCTGAGTCAGCAGCAGCTCGCGGAAGAACTGCTGCTGGGCGTCGTTCATGTAGTCGTCGGCTGGCTGGGCCAACAGTTCGGCTTCGGTGGTCGCGGTCAGGGTCATGGCAAATCGGCTGGCTTGTTTTAATTGTTATAACATAACATTTATTTCTGACCGCTACCCACGGATTTACGATGAACGAACAGCCTCTGCCGGATATTGCCGCCCAAGCCACCCACCATGACCTGCCGCTGGACTGGGTCGGCATGGCCGGCATCGCCCTGCCCCTTCGTCTGGCGGACGCCGCCGTGACCGCCTGCGTCGATATCGGCGTGAGCCTCGACGATGCCGGCGCACGCGGCATCCACATGTCGCGCCTGTACCTGGCGGCGCAGCGCCTGGTGCATCAGCCATTGAACGTGCCGGCGGTGCTTCAGGTGCTGGACGACTGCCTGAGCAGCCACCAGGAACTGTCCGACAGCGCCACCCTGACTCTGCGCGGCGAAGTGCCGCTCAAGCGTCCGGCGCTGGTCAGCCCGCTGCACGGCTGGAAGACCTACCCCTTCGAACTACACGCCCGGCAGGACGGCCGCGGCGTGAACATCGAGTTGCAGGTCGAGGTCAGCTACTCGTCCACCTGCCCTTGCTCGGCAGCGCTGGCACGGCAGCTGATCCAGCAACGCTTCGCCTGGGACTTTCCCGACCAGCAGGTGGATTACTCCAGCGTGCTCGACTGGCTCGGCTCGACTCAGGGTATCGTCGCCACCCCGCACAGCCAGCGCAGTACGGCGACCCTGCAACTGCGCCTGGCACCGGGCTGCATCGAACTGCCCGTACTGGAGTTGATCGACAGTGCCGAGCAGGCCCTCGGCACGCCGGTACAGACCGCGGTGAAGCGCGCCGACGAACAGGCCTTCGCCCTGGCCAACGGGCAGAACCTGATGTTCTGCGAAGACGCCGCACGCCGTCTACACCGTGCCCTGCGCCAATTGCCGCAAGCCAGCGCGTTCCGCCTCAAGGTCGTACACGCAGAAAGCCTGCACGCCCACGACGCAGTGGCCGAAAGCAGCTGGAACTGGTGTTGAACAGGCATGGGGTTTTGTCTGCATCTGGCGTCGGCAGAAGTCGCCCCTGAGCCAGCGCCAGGAGCACCGCCGACGTGCTGATCCCGAGGAGTCGTCACGCATGAAACGCCTGGCCATCTTTCTGCTACGCGGCTACCAGTACCTGATCAGCCCATTGCTGGGGCCGCGCTGCCGCTTTCACCCCAGCTGCTCACATTACGCCATCGAGGCACTGCAACAGCACGGCCTGCTACGCGGCCTGTGGCTGACCCTACGCCGGCTGCTGCGCTGTCACCCCTGGCATGCGGGCGGCCACGACCCAGTACCGCTCACCGATCGTTGCCCCCAGAAACATCGTCATGACTGATGTACAGCAGCCGGGGTTATGTCAGCGGCCTGCGCAGCAAAGGGCGCGGTGGCTATCCTGAACGGGTAACGGCCATTCCCGGAGCGGCTGCTTGAGCGGCCTGGAACCGGGCAAAGCCTGTGGCGTCTGTGCTTAGATAGACGCCCACGCTGTAAAGGACACCGCATGCAGATCGAACTGATCGAGATCCGCGACCACCTGAATCGCTACGCCCCCTTCGACAACCTGCCGGAACAAACTCTCGACGAGATCGCCCGCCAGGTGCAGGTGGGCTACTTCAAGGCCGGTAGCGAAATCCTCGCCGTCGGTGCGCCGATCCACGAGCTGCATTACGTGCGCAGCGGCGCGGTGGAAATCCACCGGCGTGGCGGCGAACTGCACAACCGCCTCAGCGAGGGCGACATCTTCGGTCAGGCCGGCCTGCTGCGCGGCAACAAGGTACGCCTGGGTGCCACCGCGATCGAAGACAGCCTGATCTACTTCATCCCCGGCGCGCTGTTCCATCAGCTCTGCGAGCAGTTCGACAGCTTCGCCGACTTCGTCGAGGCCGAAGGTCAGTCGCGCCTCAAGTCCGCCCTGGAAGACAGCCACGGCAAGGCCAGCGAGCTGATGAAGATCAAGGTGCGCAAGCTGATCTCGCGCGGCGCTGTCAGCGTGCCGCTGGATACGCCGATCCAGCAGGTAGCGCAGGTGATGACCGAACACAGCGTGTCCTCGGTGATCGTCGTCGACCCCGGCACGCGCTGGCCCGACCCGCACCAGGTGGATGTCGCCGACCAGCAGAGCCAGGTCATGGCCGGCATCCTCACCGACCGCGACCTGCGCACCCGCGTGGTTGCCGCCGGTCTGCCCAGCGACACCCCGGTCAGCCAGATCATGACGCCCAACCCCATCACCCTGCAGGCCGACGACTCGGTGTTCGAGGCCATGCTGTGCATGCTGCGCAACAACATCCACCATCTGCCGGTGCTGCATCGCCGCCGCCCGGTGGGCGTGGTGGCGCTGGCCGACATCATCCGCTACGAGTCGCGCAGCAGCCTGTATCTGGTCAACGGCATCTTCAACAAGACCTCGGTGGAAGGACTCAAGAGCCTGCTGCCAGACCTGCGCGCCACCTTCGTGCGCATGGTCGCCGACGACGCCAGCGCACATATGGTCGGCAGCGCCATGAGCGGCATCGGCCGCGCCTTCAGCCAGCGCCTGCTGGAGTTGGCCGAACAGAAGCTCGGCCCGCCGCCGGTGCCCTACTGCTTCATGGTCGCCGGCTCCATGGCCCGCGACGAGCAACTGCTGCTCACCGATCAGGACAACGCCCTGGTGCTCGACGACCGCTTCGATGCGGACGAACACGACGCCTACTTCGCAGAACTGGCGCAGTTCGTCAGCGACGGTCTGGCCGCCTGCGGCTACAGCTACTGCAAGGGCGGCATCATGGCCACCAACCCCAAATGGCGGCAGCCGCTGAAGGTGTGGCGGCAGTACTTCAGCGAATGGATCGAGCGGCCCAACCCGGAAACCCTGCTCAATGCCAGCATCTTCTTCGACCTTGACGGCCTCTACGGCGAAACCGAGCTGGTGGAAAACCTCAAGGACCTGCTCGCCGCAAAAGCCAGCGCCAGCCCTGCCTTCCTCGCTGCGCTGGCGCGTAACGCGCTCAATCGCACGCCGCCGCTGGGCTTCTTCCGCACCTTCGTGATGGAAACCGACGGCCGCCACCGCAACATCATCAACCTCAAGGGCCGCGGCACCGCGCCGCTCACCGACCTGATCCGCGTGCACGCCCTGGCCTGTGGCTCCAAGGCACAAAACTCGCTGGATCGCCTCGACGCCATCGCCGCCACCAAACTGTTGCCCAAGGAAGCGCTGGAGCACCTGCGCTACGCCTTCGAGTTCCTCAGCCTGGTGCGCGTGCGCCACCAGGCCCGTGAAGTAGAGGCTGGCAACGCGCCGAGCAACTACATCGAGCCGGAACAGTTCAGCGCCAGCGAACGCCAGCACCTCAAGGAAGCCTTCCAGGTGATCAGCAACGCGCAGAAATTCCTGCGCTTTCGCTACCCGGCGCAACCGGCGGGCCGCCCGCGATGAGCGAGCGCGCGGCCCAGGACTGGCCGCAACTGTTCGCCAGCCTCGCCGACAGCAGCCGCGACCCGCGCCTACGCGCCTTCTACGGCGCCGGCTGCGTCGCGGCTGATACACCGCTGGAGGATGTCCCGCTGGTGGCGCTGGACGTTGAAACCACCGGCCTCGACCCACGCGAAAACGCCATCGTCAGCCTTGGCCTGCTGCCGCTGAGCCTGCAACGCATCCGTTGCAGCGAGGCGCGCTACTGGGTGGTCAAGCCCACCGGCGAGCTGAACGCCGAATCGGTCACCTTCCACCACATCACCCACAGCGACATCCGCCACGCCCCACGCCTGGCCAGCGTGCTCGACGAACTGCTCGAAGCCCTGGCCGGCAAGGTGGTGGTGGCGCACTACCGCAATATCGAGCGCAGCTTCCTCGACCAGGCCGTACGCCAGCACCTGGGCGAAGGGCTGATCTTCCCCATCATCGACACCATGGAACTGGAAGCCCGCCTGCACCCCAAGCGCACCGTGAGCTGGTGGGACCGCCTGCGCGGCCGCGAACCCACTTCCATCCGCCTGGCCGACAGCCGCCTGCGCTACGGCCTGCCGCTGTACTCCGCGCACCATGCACTGACTGACGCGCTGGCTTGTGGAGAGTTGCTGCAGGCGCAGGTGGCGACGCACTATCCGGGGCGTACACCGATCAGCGCTCTCTGGAGCTGAACCCCAGCCACCCGCGCGACGCGCGGGTACTCTCGAATCAGGACAACACAAGCACAGGCCCATGAATCGCCGCAAAAAGATCAAACAACTGCTCGAAGCTCACGCCAAGAAGGCCAATGCCAAGCTCGCGCCTAAAAGCAACAAACCCAAGTACATCAGCAAAGCTGACAGGGCGAAGTTGGAGGCTGAGGCGGCTCAAGAGCCTGTCACGCCCGCTGACTAAGAGTCGGATTGATCATTCCCACGCTCCGCGTCACTAGTGTCCGGTAAAAAACGCGGGGAGGCTCCAGCCCCCCGCTGCCGTAGGCCATTGGTTGATAATCGTGTTTCAAGACTCGATTTGAGTGGTCTGAAATGTTTTCGCCAATTTGCCTTTCCCACCTCCTGAAATTCATTCCAAGAGCGGCCTTTAACACCGCGGTCAAGCAGGCTCAGGCTGACCGATATGCCAAGAAGGTCAGCTCATGGGATCTGTTGGTTACGCTGCTTCTCGGGCAGTTGACTCAGGCTAGAAGCCTGCGCTCGCTCGCGGTGACGTCGCAGTCATTGCAACCCCATAGCTACCATCTCAATGCCAACAGCCTGAGTCGTTCGACGCTCAGCGATGCCTTGCAAAAGCGCTCGTGCGAACCGTTGAAAGCGGTATGCCAGTTGCTGCTGGCCCAGGTTGGACGTAAGCAGAGACGCTCGATGGCGCCGATGATCAGCTTGATCGACTCGACCTGCATTACCTTACGCGGCCCTAGGTTCGATGACTGGACTCTTGCCACCAAGACGCGGATCACTCAAGGGCTAAAGATCCATGTCGGGCTGGATGCTCAGCAGCTCGCACCGACTTACGTGAATGTCACACCCGCCAACATCAACGACCTGAGCGATGCGCTGCAAATGCCTATCGAGTCGGGAGTTACCTACGTGTTCGACAAGGGCTACTGCGACTACAACTGGTGGCACCACATCGATCAGGCGGGTTCGATCTTTGTCACCCGGCTGAAGAAAAATGCCAATGTGGCGTGTATCGGAACGCTGTCAGCACCTGAACTCGATATCGAGTCGGACGAAGTGATTCGCTTCAACAAGAAAACTCTCAATACCAAACGTCCCAATCACTACTTCGGGCAGGACGTGCGTCGTATCCGGGTCAGCCGTGACAGCGACAAATCCGACCTGATCCTGGTCACCAATGACTTCAAACGTAGCGCTCAGGAAATCGCTGCACTCTACAAGCAGCGCTGGCAAATCGAACTGTTCTTTAAATGGATCAAGCAGCATCTGAAGCTAAAACACTACTTCGGCTGTTCGGAAAATGCCGTGCGCCTGCAGATCTACAGTGCTCTGCTTGCGTTTCTCTTGCTGCATGCTTACCGGCGGCAATCAGGTGCTGCCGGTAGCATTTACGAGTTCGCCACTCACCTTGCATACAGCCTATTCGAGCGGCCTGCAGCAATGCTCAAAGCCGATGAGCGAAGGCGTAACCAAGCGCAATGCAGGATTGCTATGGGAAGCCTTCAGCTATGAGCAATTTTCCCCGGACACTAGTGACGCTCCGCGTGGGAATGCAGTCCAGGACGCTCTGCGTCCGTTACGGTTTACGCAGAGTCCGCCGACGCAGAGCGTCTCGAACGGAGGTGCCCACGCAGAGCGTGGGCACCATCGGCAAACCCAAGTACATCAGCAAAGCTGACAGGGCGAAGTTGGAGGCTGAAGCGACTCAAGAGCCCATCACACCCGCTGACTAAGAGTCGGATTGATCGTTCCCACGCTCCGCGTGGGAATGCAGCCCAGGACGCTCTGCGTCCGTTGCGGTTTACGCAGAGTCCGCCGACGCAGAGCGTCTCGAACGGAGGTGCCCACGCAGAGCGTGGGTACCATCAAAAGCACCCTCTCCCCCGGCCCCTCGGCGTGGGCATCCTGCGTTGCTCTACCTCCTGCATCCATGCAGTCGTCTCCCATGAATGGGAGAGGGGAGCAAAAGCCTCGCGGCTAAGCCCAGCCGGTCCTGCCCGGCGGGATGGCGCTAGCCCAGTACCTTGTCCGCCGTATACACCGCCTCATCGAGAAACACGTTGACCGCCGGGTGATCACGTTCACCCTTGCGGTAGGCGAGAAAGACGCCGCGCTGGATAGCCGGCAGCAGCGGTATGGCGGTGACACCAGGTAGCGTTCGTACCAGGCGCAGGCCGGAGACGATGGAGATGGAGTTGCCCGAGGCGACCATGGCCGCGACCATCTCGAAGCCGGCGCAGTGGGCGTTGATACGCGGCGCGTAGCCCGAGCGGCGGCACAGGTTGGTGATGAATTCGCCGAACGAGCTGCCGGTGGAGTCCAGCGCCCAGGCTTCGTCGCGCAGCTCGGCGATGGTCAGGCTGTCGCGCCTGGCCAGCGCGTGATCAATCGGCAGCAGCACGTGCAGCAGGTCCTGGGTCAGGGGAATCAGCGCGTAGTTCTCGCGGTTCTCATCGGGCTGCACGGCCAGGTCGTCGATCACCGCCACATCGATCTGCCAGGCGCCGAGAGCGCTTAGGCTTTCCTGCGGCTCCAGCTCCAGCACCACCACGTTCAGCCGCGGGTAGGCGCTGCGCAGTGCGCGCACGGTTTCCGCGATTACCGCCACGGCGATCGAGGGGAAGGCTGCCACGCGCAATTCACCGGCGATTTCGCCGCGCAGCAGCGCCAGCTCCGAGCGTGCTTCGTCGAGCACCATGAGAATGCGTTCGGCATGCGCCACCAGGCGCTCGCCGGCCGGGGTCAGCACCACGCCGCGCCCGCGCCGTTCGATCAGCGCCATGTCCGCCTCACGCTCGAGCTGGGACACCTGCTGCGAAACCGCCGAAGGCGTCAGGTGCAGCGACTCGGCGGCGGCCGCCATGGTGCGGCAGCGGGCCAGTTCACGCAGGGTGCGCAGACGGGTGATGTCCATGGCGCGATCTCAATAGTTAAGGGTCGCTAACGAATAGGTTAAAAATAAATCAGTATACATAATGATATGGCCGGCCTTAGATAGAGATATCCACACGCGCTGAACCGGGCGCGTGGTTCACCCACATACAGGCATCGCTGAAAACCCGGTTTTCAGCCGTGCCCACAGAAGAAGAATCTCGCCATGGCTATCAGCGTTTTCGACCTGTTCAAAGTCGGTATCGGCCCTTCCAGCTCCCACACCGTCGGCCCGATGCGCGCGGCCGCGCTGTTCACCCACGCCCTGGAAAACCACGGCCACATGCCGCAGGTGACCCGTGTCGCCGCCGAGCTGTATGGCTCGCTGGGTGCCACTGGCAAGGGCCACGGCAGTGACAAGGCGGTGCTGCTCGGCCTCAGCGGCTACGAGCCGGATACCGTCGACGTGGACCAAGTGCCCGGCTACATCGAGGCCATCCGCCGCGACAAGCGCATCGTCCTGGCCGGCAAGCACGCCGTCGCCTTCGACGAGAAGGCGGACCTGAAGATGTTCCGCAAGGCGCTGCCGCTGCACGCCAACGGCCTGCGTTTCGCCGCCTTCGATGCTGCCGGCATTCAGGTACACGAGGCCACCTACTACTCGGTGGGCGGCGGCTTCGTGGTCAGCGAGGCGATCCTCGCCGACGGTTCCAAGCACAAGGTCATCGCCCCGGATGCCACCAGCCTGCCGCTGCCGTTCAGCAGTGGCGCCGACCTGTTGCGCCTGTCCCGCGAGAACGGCATCGGCATTGCCGAGGTGATGCGGCGCAACGAACGCCACTGGCGCAGTGACGAAGAAACCGACGCAGGCCTACTGGAAATCTGGAAGGTGATGCAGGCCTGCGTCGACCGTGGCTGCCGCACCGAGGGCATCCTGCCGGGCGGCTTCAAGGTACGCCGCCGCGCCGCGATCCTGGCGCGCAAGCTGGGCGGCTTCCAGCGCAGCTACCTGGAAGACCCGCTACGCATGCTCGACTGGGTCAACCTCTGGGCCCTGGCGGTGAACGAGGAGAACGCCGCCGGTGGCCGCGTGGTCACTGCGCCCACCAACGGCGCCGCCGGTATCATCCCGGCGGTGCTGCACTACTACGCCAACGCCATTTCCGGCGCCAGCGAGCGCGGCATCATCGATTTCCTGCTGACCGCCGGCGCCATCGGCATCCTGTACAAGGAAAACGCCTCGATCAGTGGTGCCGAAGTCGGCTGCCAGGGTGAAGTCGGCGTGGCCTGTTCGATGGCGGCCGGCGCGCTGTGCGCGGTACTCGGCGGCACCCCGGAGCAGGTCGAGAACGCCGCAGAAATCGGCATGGAGCACCACCTGGGCCTGACCTGCGACCCGGTCGGCGGCCTGGTGCAGATCCCCTGTATCGAGCGCAACGCCATCGCTTCGGTCAAAGCCATCAACGCCGCGCGCATGGCGCTGTACGGCGACGGCTCGCACTACGTGAGCCTGGACAAGGTGATCAAGACCATGCGCGAAACCGGCGCGGACATGCTGACCAAGTACAAGGAAACCGCCCGTGGCGGCCTGGCGGTGAACATCATCGAGTGCTGATGCACGACCGCTAGATACGAAAACGCCGCGGACCCTGACAGGTCCGCGGCGTTTTTGTGTGTGGCAGGGGCGATGATAGGGCGTTGAAAGCCCCCTCTCACCCTGATGCCAGTCAGTTGAGCGTCGACACTGCGAATGCGTAGGAGCGGCGCCCCGCCGCGAACCAGGGCGATGCGCAATTGCAAAGCTTCGCCCCGGGGCGGGGCTCCTACGAAAGGCCACTTTGGCGGCCTATCTGATCGGCAACCCTGTCCCTCTCCCATAAATGGGAGAGGGACACAGCGACGCTCTCCTCGATGCCCTTCTCCCTTGGGAGAAGGTGGCGCCAAGCGCCGGATGCGGGGGTAGCCCGTCTAACGCGGCTCGCTCATCAGGCCTTTGACGATGGAAATACAACCCACCAGCAGCACGATGGTGAACGGCAGGCCCGTCGACACGGCCATCGCCTGCAGCGCCACCAGACCACCGCCGAGCAGCAGGGCGATGGCGATCACGCCTTCGATGCTGGCCCAGAACACACGCTGAACCACAGGTGCGTTGACCTTGCCGCCGGCGGTGATGGTATCGATCACCAAGGATCCCGAGTCCGACGAGGTGATGAAGAACATGATCACCAGGACGATGGCGATGAACGACATGATGCCACTCAACGGCAACTCGGCGAGCAGGGCGAACAGCTTCAGCTCCAGCGCCGCGTCAGCGACCCCATTCAGGCCTGCGCCGATCTGCTCGAAAGCGCTACCGCCGAAGGTGGTCATCCACAGCACCGATACCAGCGACGGCACCAGCAGTACGGCGATGAGGAACTCGCGCACGCTACGACCACGGCTGATGCGGGCGATGAACATGCCCACGAACGGCGACCAGCTGATCCACCAGGCCCAGTAGAAGGCCGTCCAGCCCTGAGTGAAGTTGACGTCTTCACGACCAACCGGGTTGGACAAGGCAGGCAGGTGCGTCAGGTAGGCGCCCAGGTTCTCGAAGAAGCCCAAGGCGATGGCCGCCGTCGGCCCGGCGATGATGACGAAAGCGAGCAGCAGGAAAGCCAGGAAGATGTTGATCTCCGACAGCCGACGCACGCCCTTCTCCAACCCGGACACCACCGAGCACAGCGCCACCAGGGTGATGGCGATGATCAGCAGGACCTTGCTGGCGTTGGTCGCCTCGATACCGAACAGGTGCTCAATACCACCTGCCGCCTGCTCTGCGCCGATGCCCAACGAAGTGACCAGGCCGAACAGGGTGGCGAACACCGCGAGGATGTCGATCACGTGGCCCGGCCAGCCCCAGACCCGCTCACCGAGGATCGGGTAGAAGATCGAACGGACCGCCAGCGGTAGGCCCTTGTTGAATGAGAAGATCGCCAGCGCCAGCGCGACGATGGCGTAGATTGCCCAGGGGTGCAGGCCCCAGTGGAAGATGGTCGCAGCCATGGCCAGGCTCTGTGCCTCGGCGGCATTGCCGGCGGCCCCGCCAAGCGGCGCCCAATCGGTACGCACGCCGTTCTCCACGGTCACTCCGCCCATCGCGGCATCGAAGTGCGACACCGGCTCGGCGACGCCGTAGAACATCAGGCCGATGCCCATACCAGCGGCGAACAGCATGGAGAACCAGGTCAGGTAGGAAAAGTCGGGGGTCGCTTCACGGCCGCCGATGCGAACCCGGCCCAGCGGCGAGACAATCAGGCCCAGGCAAAGCAGGACGAAGATATTCGCCGCGCCGATGAAGAACCAGGCCATATGGTGCGTCAGCCAGTCACGCAGGGCGGTGAACAGTGGCTCGACATCAGTCTGTAGCGCGAGGGTGAGGACCACGAAAATCACCGCGACCAGCGCGGAGATGGTGAAGACCTTGCCGTGAATGTCGAGGGCGAAGACGAACTGCCCTTTGATGTTGTCCTGACCGATGACGTAATCGGTGTCGATCAGGTTGGCTTCACCGGTCGGTGCCGGGATGCCTTCGTGGGTTTCCGCTGCGGATGGCGGGGACGTGTCATGCGAAGGGACGTTTCCCATACGTGGCGTGCTCCTTGATGCGTTTGACTCGCTAGACGAGCGTGAACAGGACGGATGCCCTCCTCCAATTAAAGACGACCTGCAAACGGGTCGAACCGGAAAGGGTAACACATGAATTCCGCTCACTCAGACTCACAGACACATGAGAGTCCTGAATAATTCCTCGAAAGGTGGCAATTTGCCCGACACTGCCATTTGCCAGATAGCCATGGCAGGATGCTCGCGAACGCTGCATAACCCCCATGGTCAGCTGCACACAGCCTGTGCAAAGGAAGACCCTGCATGCCTGCGGATTTCGGCATTCCCTATCTGTTCGCGTACCTGATCGCCACCATCCACGCCCTTGGCGTACTGGCCGCGATCCACGCCGTGCTGACCGTGCGCACCGCCCAGGGCGCGCTGGCCTGGGGCCTGTCGCTGTTCTTCATGCCCTACCTGACGCTGCTGCCGTACCTGGTGTTCGGCCGCAGCCGCTTCGATGCCTACGTCAAGGCGCGGCGCCAGGCCGACAAGGAAATGCACCACGCCATGGCCGAACAGGACTGGCGCCCCTGGGTCGAGGAAGCCAAGGCGGCGCACCTGTCGCCGGCCTACGACCGCCTGCGCGCGCTGCCACGCCTGTCCCATCTGCCCGGCCTGATCGGCAACCGCGTCGAACTGCTGATCGACGGCGAAGCCACCTTCGCCGCGATCTTCGCAGCCCTGGCCAGCGCCCAGCAGGTGATCCTGCTGCAATTCTTCATCATCCGCGATGACCGCCTCGGCCGGCGCCTGCAAGACGTACTGCTGGAGCGCGCCGCCGCGGGCGTACAGGTGCATGTGCTGTATGACGGCGTCGGCAGCCATTCGTTGTCCGCCGCCTTCATCGATCGCCTGCGCCGCGGCGGCGTGCAGATACACGCCTTCCCCACACGCTCCGGGCTGTTCAATCGCTTTCAGCTGAATTTCCGCAACCACCGCAAGATCGTCGTGGTCGACGGCGAGATCGGCTTTCTCGGCGGGCTCAACGTCGGCATCGAATACCTCGGGCAGAAGCCGCCGCTGGCGCCCTGGCGCGACACCCACGTCGAAGTGCGCGGCCCCGTGGTGGCCAGCCTGCAGGAAGCCTTCGCCGAAGACTGGTACTGGGCCTGCCAGAAGCTGCCGCCGCTACTGATGCCGAGCAAGCAGGATGACCCCGGCCTGCTCTGCCAGGTGGTCGCCAGCGGCCCGGCCGACCCGCAGGAAACCTGCTCGCTGCTGTTCGTCGAAGCGATTCACGCAGCGCGTGAGCGGGTGTGGCTGAGCAGCCCCTATTTCGTGCCCGACGAGGCGCTGTTCGCCGCGCTGCGTCTGGCGGTGATGCGCGGCGTGGACGTGCGCCTGCTGCTGCCGTCACGCCCCGATCACCGCATTGTCTATGCCGCCTCCAGCCTCTACGCCTTCGAGGCGCTACGCGCCGGCGTGCGCATCTTCCGTTACCAACCGGGGTTCCTGCACCAGAAGGCGCTGCTGATCGACCACGATGTCAGCATGCTAGGCAGCGCCAACCTGGACAACCGTTCCTTCCGCCTGAATTTCGAGGCCAGCCTGCTGACCTTCGACGAGGGCTTCAACGCTCAGGTGGCAAACATGCTGGAAGAGGATTTCAGCCGCTCACGCGAGCTGGTCAACGCCGACCGGCGCAACCTGCACCGCCTGCAGCAACTGGGCATGCGCGTAGCGCGGCTGATCTCGCCGATTCTCTGAGCCGCGGCTATGGTTAGAGTGCCAGCCGCTGTTAGCTGTCAGCGAGAACCCGCCTGCCATGACCAAGTGCTTTGCCCTGCTGCTCTGCCTGTTCGTCCTGCCCGCTCTGGCACAGGAGGAGATTCACGTCGGTGTCGAACTGCAACCCTATCAGCCTTACTCGGATGTGGAGAACGGCGAATACCGTGGCTATGCACGCGATCTGCTGGACGCCTTCGCCGCCGAGCATGGCTATCGCTTCGTCTACATGCCGCTGCCGGTCAGGCGCCTGCTCGGCGGTTTCCTGTCTGGCCGGGTCGACCTCAAATTTCCCGATCACCCGCAATGGAACGCCGACCAGAAAGCCGGCCATAGCATCCACTACAGCGCCCCGGCAGCGCCTTATGTAGACGGCATTCTGGTCAAGCCGCAGCACCTCGGTCAGGGCCAGCAGCGCATCGAACTGCTCGGCACGCAGAATGGCTTCACGCCCTGGCCCTACCTGCCGGACATCCGCGCCGGAAAAATCCGCCTGATCCAGGCCAACCAGATCGACTCGTTGCTACGCATGGCAAGCAGTGACCGCGTCGACGCGGTCTACCTCAACCCCAGGGTAGTGGCTCACCAACTCAGGCAGATGCGCATGGCAGCCGACAGCCTGGTGTTCGACCCCGAGCTGCCGCACGTGGAAGATCACTACTACCTGTCGAGCATCCACCACCCGCAACTGATCGAGGCGTTCAACCGTTTTCTCGAAGAGCGGGCCGAATTGGTGGGGGAAATCCGCCGTCGCCACGGGCTGTGAGCATCAGCGTTTCAGCGCCCCGCAATCCGCCCCTACCCAACGGGCTCGACTTTCCATGCTGCTCGGCTGGCCGTTGTAAGTGCCTTTGACCTGGGTGGTGAATTCCTTGTCACTGACGAAACGCGTCTCCCCTTCGCCCTGAGCATCCGGGCAGTTGAAGCGGAATTTCCACAGCGTCGCGCTGCGTTCGAGAATCTCGTTGCTGCAGCCGGAGTCGGGATCGTGCAGGGGGATTTCCTGAGCCTTGATCTGCTCGGCGGTGAGGCACATCTGCACGCCACCGGCACCGAGCTTGATGCCCTGCTCGGCCATCATGCTCTCCATCATCTGCCGCTGTTCGGGCGGCAGGTTCTGCATCTGCGCCAGCATTTCCTCCATGCCGGGCATGGCCTGACCGCCCACCTGCATGTTGTGCGAGCTGACCTCCCAGACGCCGGGCTGGAGATCCAGGGCGCTGGCCATGACGGGCGACAGACAGAGAGCGAGCGGGAGGGCGAAACGAAAGATAGGGCGCATGACGGGTCTCCTGGGCAGGTGGTTAGCCAAGCCTAGCAGGCCGCAGATGAACAAAACCCCCACCGGCTCGCGCCGCATGGGGGTTTCCTTCTTTTGATCCAGCACTTGTGGCGCCGGGAACCTGGGTCCGCTCTGGCGAACCTAGCCCGCTTCAGCCGCAGGGGAGCTCAGCTCACAGCTCCAGAGTTCCAACGCCGGCTGGCTCGCTTGTGGCGGGCCGAGCCAGTCGCTCATCGGGCGACAACGCTGGTTGAAACACAGTTGGTAATCCCCGGCTTCAGGCGTACGCCCGACTCGCAGGGGTTGCAAAGGCGGTAGCTGACGCTGGTAGTGCCAGCTGCCATTGCGCAGTTCGGCGCCGTCGGGAATTTCCATTCCGGCGCCGGAACCCTTGACCCGCGCCTCGCCGAGGACCAGGCCCTCGGCGGTGACACGGTAATCCTCTTCCCAGCGCACCTTCTCGATGGTGTGGGTCCAGGCCAGGGTGAAGGCCGGCGTGGGCAACTCTGCCCATACCGCGCCGGCCAACCCCAGGCACAGGCCGATCACGCTGCCGCCAGTGCCAGTTGGCGACGGGCGCGCAGCACGTGCAGGGCGATGACTACCGCCGCGACCAGGAAGCCAATTTCATCGGTGGTCACGCTGTAAAGACCCAGCAGGTCGTAGCTGAACACCGATGCAGGAATCACCAGCGAGGCACCCGCGGCGAAGATCAGCAGGCGCTCCCAGGCACGCAGCGGCGCCGAGAAGTAGCCCACCACAGCCATGCCCCACAACCCGACGGCAAACACCGACTTGATCAGCATGTAGAGGATTGCGCCCCAGTCGTCGCCCTGCATCAGCAGCGCCGGGTCGTACACCGCCATGAACGGTACGACGAAGCCGCACGCGGCGATACGCACTGACCACAGGCTGATCTTCAGGCCGTTCTCCTTGGCGATCGAACCGGCGGCGAAACAGGCCAGCGCCACCGGCGGCGTCAGATCGGCCATCAGGCCGAAGTAGAAGACGAACATGTGCGACACGATCAGCGGCACACCCAGCTCCAGCAGCGCCGGCGCAGCGATGGCGCTGGTGATGATGTAGTTGGGGATGGTTGGGATACCCATGCCCAGCACCAGGCAGGTGAGCATGGTCAGCACCAGCGACAGGAACAGGTTTTCCTCGCCGATGGCCATGATGTAACCGGCAAAGGTGGTGGCGATGCCTGTCAGCGACACCACGCCGATGATCACGCCCACCAGGATGCACGCGACGGCTACCGGTACCGCGTGGCGCGCGCCGTCAGCCAGGGCCCAGACGCAGGCACGCAGGGTTTCACGACCACCCTTGACGTAGAAACAGCCGGCAACCAGCATGCCGATCACACCGAACACCACACCGATGCCGTACTTGAGGAAGCCGGAGCTGAGCAAACCCAGGGCGATCCAGAAGGCGATCTTCAGCCACAGGTTGCTGGCGCGCATGACGATCGCAGTGCCCAGGATCACGATGGCGGTCAGAGCCAGGCCCACAGTGCCGGAGAACATCGGGGTGAAGCCGGCGAACAGCAGGTACACCAGCACACCCAGCGGGATCAGCAGGTACCAGCGTTCCTTGATCGCCGCGAACGGATCCGGGCATTCCTCTTTCGGCAGGCCGGTCAGCTTCAGGCGCTGGGCCTCGAGGTGTACGGTCCAGAAGATCGAGCCGAACCACAGCAGAGCCGGAATCAGCGCGGCCTTGGCGATCTCGACATACGGCACGTTGATCGTCTCGGCCATGATGAACGCCACGGCGCCCATGATCGGCGGCATGATCTGGCTGCCCATGCTGGCAGAGGCTTCCACCGCCGCCGCAAAGGTGCCCTTGTAGCCGAAGCGCTTCATCAGCGGGATGGTGAACTGGCCGGTGGTGACCACGTTAGCCACGCCCGAACCGGTGATAGTGCCCATCAGCGCCGACGTCACTACCGACACCTTGGCCGGACCGCCGGTCTTGTGGCCGAACATGCCCATGGCGAAATCGGTGAACAGCTTGATCATCCCGGCCTGCTCGAGGAAGGCGCCAAACAGGATGAACAGGAAAATGTAGGTACCCGACACATAAGTCGGCGTGCCATAGAAGCCTTCAGTACCGAAGGACAGCTGGTTGATGATCTGATCGAAGTCATAACCCCGATGTGCCAGATCACCCGGCAGATGCTCGCCGAACAGGCCGTAGGCCAGGAAGCAACCGCAGATGATCGGCAACGCCAGGCCCATGACCCGTCGCGCCGCTTCGAATACCAGCACCATCAAGGTGATGCCAATCACCATGTCGAAGGTGGTGAGGTCACCCGAGCGCTGGATCAGCTCCGCCTCGAAGTACCACTGGTAGATGGCCGTGCTCAGACCCGCCAGGCCCAACGCCCAGGCCACCGGAGCCCACGGCCGGCCCTGGCCGCGCAACGGGAAGCACAGGTACACCATCAGCAGCACGAAACCCACGTGCCCGGCGCGCAGCACCTGACTGGAGAACGGATGGAAAGCAGCCCCGATGATCTGATAGACCGAAAACAGGATCGCGACGTAGAACACGGCCTTGGGCCACTGACTGGGATTACCGGTCAGACCTGGATGATCGCTCATGGATAGATTCTCGATGCAGCTGGAATAACAGCGGGCCGTTACCGCAAAGGCTGGGCCGAACGCCGATTCGATGATTGGGGGGCAAAGCGAGCGCCCTGCCCCCGTTCATCCGTATTACTTGAGAACGCCGGCTTCCTTGTAGAAGCGCTCAGCGCCCGGGTGCAGCGGGATCGACAGCGACTCGGTAGCCGTCTCCAGCTTGATGTCGGCAGCTGCAGAGTGGGCAGTCGAGAGGCGACCGAGGTTATCGAACAGCAGCTTGGTCATCTGATAAGCCACGTCATCGGAAACCTTCTCATGGCTGACCAGCAGGTTGACGATAGCCGCGGTCGGCACGTCCTGATCCTGACCATCGTAGGTGCCGGCCGGGATCACTTTGGGTTGGTAGGCCTGGCTATCGATCTTCTTCACCACATCTTCGGGGATGGCGACGAAGGTGATCGGTACCATGGACGCGAGGTCACGAATGGCGGCCATGCCCAGGCCGGACGACTGCAGGGTGGCGTCCAGCTGGCGGTTCTTGATCAGCTCGACCGACTCGGCGTACGGCATAAATTCCACACGGCCCATGTCTTCGTAGCTCAGGCCGGCGGCCTTGAAGATCGCGCGAGCGTTCAGCTCGGTGCCCGACTTCGGCGCGCCCACGGAGATGCGCTTGCCCTTCAGGTCTTCCAGGGTCTTGATCCCGGATTCCTTGCTGGCAACGATCTGGATGTAGTTCGGGTAGGTAGCGGCGATGGCGCGAATGCTCGTCAGCGGCGCCTTGAAGCCGGCGTCTTCGACACCGTTCCAGGCATCTTCCACCGAGTCGCCCAGGGCAAAGGCGATCTCGCCACGGCCGGACTGCAGCAGGTTGAGGTTTTCCACCGACGCCTTGGTCGCCTGGACCGAGGTCTTGGAGCCCTCGATGCCGTTGCTGTAGAGCTGCGAAAGGGCCACGCCAATCGGGTAGTACACACCGCTGGTACCGCCAGTGAGCACGTTGATGAAAGTCGGGGCAGCGAGCACTGCGGTGCTGGCAGTGATGGCCGCGGCAGCGGCGAACAGGCTGATTTTCTTGGTCAGTCGCATGGAAGTATCTCCGTCGTTGTTATTGGCTATAAGCAGAGTTTCACTCTAGACGACGCCGCACAGGCGACGTCGACGTTGCGCGATCAGCAGCGCAGGGTGCAGCGTCGGACAAGAGCCGCGGCGGGCGCGGTGGGGAGGCGGCCCATGCATGGCAGCGAGTGCGGCATGGCGCGAGGGGCATGGCAGTTCATGGGCTGACCTCTTGTCGTTGTTATGGTCGCCACGTCGGCAAGATGCTGCGCGGCTGTAACTGTCATAGCAGATGCCGTGCCAGGGCCTGGAAAGCCCGAGATAGAGGGGTTACATCTAAAGACCAATGGGTCATTGAGCGGGAAATCGCCTACATCCGTGACAGGGTCGGCAAAATTCCGCTTATCACGTCACGCGCCCTGTAGGAGCCGCGCCACGCGGCGAATGGCGGCCATTACGCAATGCCAAGCTCCTACCCAAAAGCGTCGCCCGGGACGGGGCTGCCACAGGTCAAGGGAAACCGTCATGCCCGCGCAGGCGGGCACCCAGAATCTGCAAATCACCAGGGCTCCCGACTTCGCGGGAGTGACGATAAGTGGCCTTTTCAGAACATCCCAAGGTGAGCAGCCCGCCCAAGATCGCCGGCAAGCCGGCTCCTACAGCGCGTGCTCATTCTTCGCCGCCAGGCAAGTATTCACCGCGCGCCAGGCCATGGCGCTGCATCTTCTCGTTGAGGGTGCGGCGCGGCAGCTGCAGCATTTCCATCACTGCGGTGATGTTGCCCTGGCATTGCAGCAAGGCGTTGTGCAGGCACTGCGCCTCGAAGGCTTCCATCTGCTGCGCCAGCGCCTGGCCGGCAAAGCGCTCAGCCGGCGGCGGGCTGGACAGGCCGAGAGCATGGCGCTCGGCAGCGTTGATCAGCTCACGGACGTTGCCCGGCCAGTCATGGCCGAGCAACCGAGCAAGTTCGCTCGGCGCCAGTGGCGGCGCTTCGCGCCCATGACGCAGCGCCGCCTCATGGGCGAAATGTTCGAACAGCAGCGGAATGTCCTCGCGGCGCTCGCGCAGCGGCGGAATATGCAGGGTGGCGACGTTCAGGCGGTACACCAGGTCCTCGCGGAAACGCCCGGCCTTGACCTCGTCGAGCAGATCCGGCTTGGCCGCGCTGATCACTCGCAGATCGACCTGGATGCTCTTGTTCGAGCCGAGGCGTTCCAGGGTCTTTTCCTGCAGCACGCGCAGCAGTTTGACCTGTTGCGCCAGCGGCAGACTCTCCACCTCGTCGAGAAACAGGGTACCGCCATCGGCATGCTCGATACGGCCGATGCGCCGCGCCTGGGCGCCGGTGAAGGCGCCGCTCTCGTGACCGAACAGCTCGCTTTCGAAGATGGTCTCGGGAATCGCCGCACAGTTCAGCGCGGCGAAGGACTTGCTGGCACGCGGGCTGAAATCGTGCAGGCTGCGCGCCACGCGCTCCTTGCCGCTGCCGGTCTCGCCGCGGATCAGCACGTTGACCGAGGTGCCGGCCAGTTCGAGGATCTGCCGCCGCAGGTTTTCCATCGGCCGCGAAATGCCGATCAGTTGGCTCTCGATACGGCCCTTGTCGGCCACCTGCCGACGCAGTTGGCGGTTCTCGCAAACCAGCCGGCGCTTGTCCAGCGCACGGCGCACGCTGTCGAGCAGACGCTCGGGGGTGAAGGGTTTCTCGATGAAGTCATAGGCACCCTGACGCAGCGCCTGTACCGCCATGGGTACATCGCCGTGGCCGGTGACCAGGATCACCGGCAGGTCGGTGTCCACCTGCAGCAGCTTGTCCAGCAGTTGCAGGCCATCGCTGCCGGGCATGCGCACATCGCTGACGACGATGCCGGGGAAGTCGCGATCGACCAGAGCCAAGGCTTCGGCCGCACTGGCGCAGGTACGTACGTCGAAACCGGACAGCTCCAGCCACTGCTGTACCGCCTCGCGAATCGCCGCTTCGTCGTCGACCACTATGACCTGAGCGCTCATGGCACCTCCTCTTGAGAACGGCGGGCAGTGTAGCCCGACGAATACGATCCGGGGGAGCGACCGGTGCGCACCGCGCACACTACGATCAGGCAGCGCCGCGCAGCGAGCACCAACCCACCCCAGGCCCACCGATATGCCCCGTGTAGGAGCCGGCTTGCCGGCGATAGGCCTTTGTGGCGCGGAGCATCGCCCGCAAGCGGGCTCCTACAAGGCCTACGCGCAGCACTCCGGGTTACGGCGCCGCCGGCAGCCTCAAGGTAAACACCGCGCCCAGCTCACCGTTATGCGCCTCCAGCGTGCCACCAAGATCGCGCACGATACCGTAGGACACCGCCAGCCCGAGCCCCAACCCCTGCCCCACCGGCTTGGTGGTGAAGAAGGGTTCGAATACCCGACCGAGGGTTTCCTCGGCAATACCGCCGCCACTGTCCTCGACGCTGAGCAGGCAGCCATCGTCTTCACGGGCGATGCGTACCAGGAGGATGCGCGTCTCGCTCTCGGCCATGGCATCGAGGGCGTTGTGCAGCAGGTTGAGGATCACCTGTTCGATACGGATGGCATCGCCAAGCACTTCGGCCTCGTCGTCTATCTGCGTACGCAGCTCCACCTGCTCGCTGCGCATGCGCGGCGCCAACAGCTGCAGGGCCTGCTCCAGCACATCACCGAGGCACAGGCGCTCGCTGAGGCCGGCCGGGGTCTTGCGGGCAAAGGTCTTGAGGTGGCCGGTCAGCGCCGCCATGCGCTGCAGCAGGCCATCGATACGCTGCAGACCGTCGCGCACCGCTTCCGGCCGACCACTGTCGAGCAGCAGGCGCAGGCTGCCGAGCTGCATCTGCAGAGCGGTCAGCGGCTGGTTGATCTCGTGCGCCAGGGCCGCCGACATCTGCCCCAGCGCGGCCATCTTGGCGGCATGCACCAGACCGTCCTGGGCTTCGCGCAGCTCGGCGGTGCGCAGCGCCACCTCGCGCTCCAGGCGCTCGCGGATGCCGGCCTGCAAACGCTGGTTCTTGCGGCGCTGGGCGAGGAACAACAGCAGGAAGGCGAAGGTCATCCATACCCCGGCAGCAGCCAGGCGATAGCTGCGCACGCTGTCCGCCAGACCGACCGGCTCGCTGAGCAGATGCAGGTTCCAGCCCTCTACGGGCATGTGCAGACGCTGCCAGAGATAGTCGCGATTACCGTCGGGGCCATCGACGCGTGCCCAGTCAGCATCGTCGTCGATGTGCCGATGCACCTGATGCGCCAGCGGCTGCAGCGCCTGCTCGGCGTAGCGGCGCACCTCCACCAGTTCGGCGCGCGCCTGTTCGTCGAGTGGCTGCAGGGCGCGGAAACGCCAGACCGGCTTGTTGCTGAGAATCACCACCTGATAGCTGTCGGCGACCAGCAGCACGCCGGGCTGGCCGACCCATTCGCGCTGCAGGTCTTCCAGCTCCAGCTTGACCACCAGCACGCCGAGCAGCTCGCCCTTGGCATCGCGCACCACGTGGGAGAGGAAATAGCCGGGAATACCGGTGGTCACGCCCACCGCGAAATAGCGTGCGCCGCCATCGCGCAGGGCGTTCTGGAAATAGGGACGGAAGGCGTAGTTGTTGCCGACAAAGCTGCTCCAGTCGCGCCAGTTGCTGGCCACCAGGGTTTCGCCCTGGGCATCGAGCAGGTACAGCACGGTGGAGCCGGCGGCCGCGTTGAGCCGCTCCAGGCGCTGGTTCAGCGCCAGGCGTAGCTGACGATCATGCGGCGCGCGCAGCAGGCTGCGGATATCGCTGTCCAGCGCCAGCACTTCAGGTACCGAGCTGAAGCGCTCAACCAGGGTGCGAATCGACTGGGCATAGAGCTGCAACTGCCCGCGCGCCTCGACGCTGCGCTCGTCCCAGGCGCGCTGCTCGGCATACCGTCCACCGAGCCAGAGACTCAGCAGCAGACCGGCGAGAATCGCCAGAACGGTGAACAGTACGCGGTAACGATGCTGTTGCGGCAAGGGCATAGGCGGCTCGCGGGATCAATACGAACCGCATGTTACTCCATCACGAATACAGGTCAGCACGGGTCCACGGCAGATCATGACCGCCGTCATCGCGCGGTTTCACCGCCAGGATCTGATGCAGGTTCATCCAGCCATGCTGGAAGCCGTACGCGCAGCCGGCCAGGTACAGGCGCCAGATACGCAGGGACTTTTCCGGCACCCACTGCGCGGCCTTGTGCAGCTGCCGCTCCAGGCCCTGGCTCCACAGCTGCAAGGTGCGCGCGTAGTGCAGGCGCAAGCTCTCGACATCAACGATCTCCAGCCCGACCTCGCTGATCGCCTTGCTGATGGTTACCAGGTGCGGCAGCTCACCTTGCGGGAACACGTAGCGGTCGATGAACTCACCGGCGCCACGACCGACCGGACGGCCGTCGGTGAAGCGCGAGGTGATGCCATGGTTCATCACCAGGCCGCCGGCCTTGACCGCGCCGAACAGACGCTGGCAGTACAGCGGCAGGTTGGCGTGGCCGACGTGCTCGAACATGCCGACGCTGACCACCTTGTCGAAGCGGCCGTCCTGCGGCAGGTCACGGTAATCCAGCAGTTCCAGGGTCACGCGCCCTTCCAGACCTTCCTCGGCCACGCGCTGCAGGCCCAGCTCCAGCTGCGCCTGGCTGAGGGTGATGCCGTAGACCTCGACGTCGAACTCGCGCGCGGCAAAACGCGCCAGGCCACCCCAGCCGCAACCGACGTCGAGCAGCCTGTCACCCGGCTGCAGGCGCAGCTTGCGACACAGGTGGCGCAGCTTGGCCTGCTGGGCCTGGTTCAGGTCTTCCTGGCCGGTTTCGAAGTAGGCGCAGGAGTAGACCATGTCGCGGTCCAGCCACAGGCGGTAGAACTCGTTGGACAGGTCGTAGTGATAGCTGATGGCCTCGGCGTCGCTGCGTTTGTCGTGGGCGGCGTATGGCTCAGCTGGTGCGGATTCATCCCCGAGCAGCGCCGTACTCAGCGCATCGCCAACCTCGATGGCCTCTTCGATGGGGCCTTCCAGATCCACCCGCCCCTCGACATAGGCAGCGCCCAATGCATCCAGGCTGGGATGGGCCAATTGCGTGACCAGCGAGGGATCCTTCACCACCAGCGTCACCCTGGGTTTGGGCCCAAGGTCGATCTGCTTGCCGTCCCACAGTTTCAGGCGCAGCGGCAGTCGTAGATCACGAAGTGCGGTGGGCAATTGCGCGAGCATGGGCATCCCTCCTGGCCAGGAGTCTGTGTTACAGAGACTAGCTTAGATGACCTTTGCCCCCTTGCAGCAGTTCGATCCTGGCGACTAGCGGCGCCTGAGCAGGGCCACGAAGAACGCTCCGCCAATGGCGGCGGTGACGATGCCGATGGGCAGATCCTGCGGCGCCAGCCAGGTGCGCGCGGCGACATCGACCCAGACCAGGAACAGCGCCCCCAGCAGCGCCGCCACCGGCAGCACGCGACGATGCTCGGCGCCGACCAGAAAGCGCGCCACGTGCGGCAGCATCAGCCCGACGAAACCGATGGCGCCGGACAGCGATACCAGCACGCCGGTGAGCAGCGAGGCCACCACGAATACCAGCAGGCGCACCCGGCGTGGCTCCAGGCCCAGGCTCACCGCGCTCTGCTCGCCGGCCATCAGCGCGTTCAACGCGCGGCCCAGGCCGAGCAGCACGGCCAGCGCCAACAACAGGCACAGCGCCGGCAGCCAGAGCAGCTCCCAGCGCGCCAGGCCGAGGCCGCCAAGCATCCAGAACAGCACCGAGCTGGCCGCATGCGGGTTGCCCAGGTACAGCAACAGGTTGCTCGCCGCCATCATCACGAACGACACCGCCACGCCGGCCAGCAGCAGGCGCTCGCTGTGCAGCCGACCACCGCGGCTGGCGATGGCCAGCACCAGCAGCATGCTCGCCATGGCGCCGACGAAGGCCGCCAGCGGCAGGCTGAGCATCCCGGCGAACTCGCCCAGGTAAAGCACCACGAGCACCGCACCGAAGGCTGCGCCAGAGCTGACGCCGAGCAGGTGCGGGTCGGCCAGCGGGTTGCGCGTGACCGCCTGCAGCGCCGTACCCACCAGCGCCAACCCGGCGCCCACCAGCGCGCCGAGCAGCACCCGTGGCGCGCGCAGTTGCCAGACGATGCTGTCCTGGCCGACGCTCACCGCCACTGCGGGCTCGATGCCGAACAGCTGCCGAGCGAGTATTGCCAGCACGCGCTCCAGCGGCACCTGAGCCGCACCGAAGACCAGCGACAGCGCACAGGACAGCGCCAGCAATACCGCCAGGCCGAGCAGCAGCAAGCGAAAACGCGTCACTGCGCGAAGGCCTCGGGATGCAGCGCGGCAGCCAGGGTTTCGATGGCGGCGACGTTGTCCAGGCTCGGTGTGACGGCGAGATAGGAGAGCACCACGAAGCGCTGCTGGCGAATCGCCGTGACGCCCTGCAGCGCCGGGTGCTGCAGGAGAAAATCGCGCTTCTGCGCCGCCGTGCGTTCGCCATAATCGACGATCAGGATCAGCTCCGGGTCCTGCTCGACCACGGCCTCCCAGCCCACCTGCATCCAGTTGGCCGCTACGCCATCCATCACATTGCGCCCACCAGCCGCGGCGATCAGCGACTGCGGCATGCCCAAACGGCCGGCACTGAAGGGCAGGTCCTCGCCGCTGTCGTAGACGAACACCCGCGGTCGCGTCGGTTGCTCACCAAGCTGCGCACTTACCGCCGCTACCCGCGCCTGCATGCCCTGCACCAGGGTCTCGGCACGATCCTCGACGGCGAAGATGCGGCCGAGATTGCGCAGGTCGGTATAGACATCGTCCAGGCTGGCGACGCGCTTGGGCATAACGTGCGCGCAGGACTCGCTCAGCTCGTACACCGGGATGCCGAAGCGCGCCAGGCTGGTCGGGGTGACCTCGCCGCCGATGCGCATACCGTAGTTCCAGCCGGCGAAGAAGAAGTCGGCGTCGGCATCGAGCAGATTCTCCAGCGATGGATAGCGCGCGGCCAGTTCGGGCAGCCCATCGAGCTGCGCCTGCATGGCCGGCTCGACGGTCTTCCAGCCGCTGATGCCGCTGTAGCCGACCATGCGCTGCCTCAGGCCGAGGTCCAGGAGCATGGCGGTCAGGGTGATGTCGTGGCTGACCGCCCGTTGCGGCGGCTGCTCGATGCTCACCTGGCGGTCGCAACTGGTGACGGTGACAGCCCAGGCGGGGCTGGCCAACGCCAGCAGGATCGCGCCAATGAGAGTAGGAGCGAGCTTTGCTCGCGAAGCTTCTGTCGTTCCCCAAGGTTCGCGAGCAGAGCTCGCTCCTACAGATGCAACCGTGCGTAAACGCTTCATCAAACGATCCAGGTAATGCGCGGATGACCCGCCAGTGGATGGGTATCGACCAACGCCTGCACACCGAACACCTGCTGCAGCAACTCGGCAGTGAGCACCTCAGCGGGCGTGCCGATGGCCACCAGACGGCCCTGGTCGAGCACGCAGAGGCGGTCGCAGAAGGCCGCCGCCAGGTTCAGATCATGGAAGCTGGCCAGCGTCGCCAGGCCCAGCGCCTTGATCTGTCCGAGCAGTTCGAGCTGGTAGCGCGGGTCGAGGTGGTTGGTCGGCTCGTCGAGGATCAGCACTTGCGGTTGCTGCACCAGGGCACGGGCGAGCAGCGCGCGCTGCTTCTCGCCACCCGAGAGGCAGGCGAATGGCTGCTGCGCCAGGCCGCTCAAACCGACACGGGCCAGCGCCTGATCCACCAGGCGCCGATCCTCGGCATCGTCGCCATCGAACAGCCCCTTGTGCGGCGTACGGCCCATGGCCGCCACCTCGTGCACGCGCAGGCCGAAGTCCTGCGGAAATTCCTGCAGCACCACGGCCACGCGCTGCGCACTCCAGCGCGGCGGGCGCTGCCACAGCGCCTCGCCGTCCAGCTTGACCTGGCCGGCGCTGGGCCGCTGGAAGCGATAGGCACAGCGCAGCAGGCTGGTCTTGCCGCTGCCGTTGGGGCCGATCAGCCCCAGCAGCTCGCCATCGCCGACGTCCAGGTCGATGCCGTCGAGCAGCGGACGCTGGCCGTCGGGCGACCAGGCCAGCGCCTGAATACGCAAACGCGGAGTCATCAGAAGCTGTAATCCGCGGTGACGAAGAACGAACGCGGCGCCCCCAGATACCACTGCTCGCCGTCGCTGCTGGCGGTGGTGGCGTACTGGCGGTCGAACAGGTTGTTCAGCTCCAGGCCCAGGCGCACGTCCGGCAATGCCTGCCAGCCGATAGTGGCGTCGACCAGGGTGTAGCCGGGCACCTCGATCTGGTTGGCCGCATCGGCGTAGCGGGCGTCGACGTAACGCGCGCCCATGCCGACATCCACCCCGCTGCCGAGCGCCTTGTTCAGCCACAGGTTGGCGGTGCGCCGCGGCACGTTACTCGGCCGATTGCCGCTACGGTCACCACCGCCTTCGACGAAGTCGTCGTATTCGGCGCGCACGAATGCGGCGTTGGCCGACACCTGCCAACCGTGGTCCAGGGCCAGCTCCAGCGTGGCCTCCAGGCCGTCCGAGGACTGCTGGCCGATCTGCTCGTTGGGCGAAGCCGGGGTTTCGCGGCTGAGCAGCTTCTTCTTGACGATATGGTAGGCCGCCAGCGTCCATTCGCCCTGGCCATTCCAGAACAGCTGCTTGAGGCCGATTTCGCTCTGCCTGGCTTCGCTGAGGTCGAACTGCTGCTGGCTCGGGCTGAGGGTCAGCAGGTTGTTCACCCCTTCGGTACTGGTGGCGTACTGGCCATACAGCGACAGCTCCGGGGTCAGGGCATAGACCAGACCGACGCGCCAGTTGTCGCCACTCAGGCTGCGGTCGGCGCTGCTGCCATCGATCAGGTTGTCGCGCTGCAGATGCACCTGATCCCGGCGCACCCCGGTGACCAGCGACAGGCGCTCGGTCAGCTGGGTGCGGTTCTCGGCGAACAGCGAGAACTGCCGCGCCAGGTTGCGCTCGCGCGGGCCGTAGCCGAGCGGGTCGGTGCTCTGGTACTGACCGCCGCCGGAGCCGGCCAGCGGCACGCTGTCGCTGAAGCTGCTGGCGAAATCGTGCTGGCGGGCGAAGTGGATGCGGTTGTAATCCACACCGACCACCGTGCGGCTATCGAGGCCGAACAGGGTGTGATCGAGGGTGAAGGTCTGGCGGTCGCCGACTTGTTCCTGAGTGTGCTTGATCTCGTAGAACCTGCTGCGGTTGATCAGGTCGCCCGGTTGCCAACGGTAGGTCTCGGCGTTGCGCCAGTAGCGCCGGGTCTTGATGTAGTAGAGCTGGTTGCTGGCACTGAGCGCGTCGTTGATGCGCCAGTCGCTTACCAGACGGGTGATCTGGTCGTTGTAGCGAATGTCGGCATTGGCGACGTTGTAGTTACGTTCGCGGATGCTTTCGCGGTACTTGCCGGCCACCAGCGGCGTACCCAGATAGCGCTCGGGGCTCTGATCGCCATGATCGTGGGACAGGGTGAAGCTCAGGTCGTCATGGGCGTCCCAGCGCAGGGCGGCGCTGAGCGCCAGGCTGTCCGAATCACCCCGGTCGACCCAGCCATTGCTGGCCTGCTGATTGATATTGAAGCGGTAGCTCAGTTCGTCACTCAGCGAACCGCCGCTGTCCAGCGCAGCCTGGCGGTGGTCGTCGCTGCCATAACCGAGGCGCAGCTGGTTGCGTATCTCGCCGGCGAAGGGCTTCTTCGGCACCACATTGATCACCGCACCGGTGGCGCCCTCACCATAGAGCACCGAGGCCGGGCCGCGCAGCACGTCGATGCGCGCTATCGACCAGGTGTCCACCGGGAAGGTCACGGTGCCGGCGCCGACGTACTGACGGGTGCCGTCGTACAGCTGCATGGTCGCCGCATGGCCAGTGAAGCCGCGCGCCGACAGCGCGGTGCCGCCATTGCCGGGCGAACCGATGCTGCTGATACCCGGCGTGCGGGTAACCGCGTCCTGCACCGTGAGGTTGTTGCGCCCACGTACCTCGGCGCCGCTCAGGCTGCTGGTGCTGGCCGGCGTTTGCAGCGCCGAAAGCTCCAGGCGTGAGCCGGACGTAGTAGGTGTATGCAGATCGCTCTCGCCTTCCTCGGCAGCGTGCGCCTGGACGGTGACGGCAGGGAGATCGACTGGAGATTCGCTGGCCATGGCCACACCGCCAAGCAGCAGCGCGAATGGCAGGGAGCAGAGGCGTAGAAGGTGCTGCACGTGAGTGATTCCGGAGCTTCCAGGAGAGTCGTCAGGGCGCTCCAGGCTCCGGGTGTGCGAGTTGAAGGCGGTCAGCCTTGACGCTTCGCAGTCGGTGCCTGAGGCGATAATGTTATTGTTATAACATAACATTATCGTTTTTCGCAGATAGCCGGAGACGGGCTCACGCCCTTCGTTCAGGCATGCAGAAGAGAGGTTCTTGTAGCGGAAATGGCGCGCCATATTGCTTCCATCGCAAAGAGAAAAGGCACGGCAATCCGATGGAAATGCGCAACAGCAGACAGGGGCACGGCAGCGCCCTACTGGAGTCAACGCCCGCCCACCGCGGGTTGCCAGACACAAACGACTCCAGGCCGGTCTCCGGGCTTGCGAGGGTCATGAACGCATCGCCTTCCCATGCGCGGGGCGCACAGTGGCGTATCGATGCGGTCGCTCGCTTACCGTTGCGGGGGCAGCGTCGGACTTCAACCGACTTCCCGTTTCACCTCACGCGCGGCGGCGTGAGACACCTGAAGCGGGGCGGATATGACCACCCACACCCGCTCAAGTCAAGGCGCGGGGGCAATTGTGGGAGGCGCTTTAGCGGCGATTGCTCGTAGCTTGAATTGGCCGCAGGCGTAATCCGAGTTGCTAATTGTTGCCCTGCTCATCGATACGCAACTCCGGCAACGCCCTGCCCGCTACCAGGCGCTCATCGACCAGACGGATCACCGCCGCCTCGTCCTTGATGCCGTACCACTCGCCCTGTGGATAAAGGCTCGCGGTCGGGCCCAGGTCGCAGGGGAACTGGCACTGGCTGCGGGTGATATGCACACCGCCCTCGCACTCCAGCTTGCCGGCGCTCTTGAGCCGCTGGCGCAGGGTTTTCCACAGGCCCAGCGCACCCTTGCGCGTGCAGCGCGGGCCATTGCACAGCAGCAAGCGCTGCGCATGTGGTGGGATCTGCGACCAGGCGTGATGCGCAGGAACGGGCGGCACGTCACTGCAGGACAGATGCGCTTCGCGATGCGTCAGCAGTGCGCTCAGGCCATCGAGCCAGGTGTCCTCCAGCGCCGTGCAGACCACGAACACCTGGGCTCCGTCGCCGCGTTCGGCGATGCGCTCGCGCAGCCAATCACGGTGCGCAGCATCGGCGCGCGGCTCCAGATCGACCACCAGCAGCGGTCGCGGCGCCTCATCGATGGCCCGCCAGAAGCCATCCTGCTCGCTGTCATGCAGATGCGCCTCGCCGAGCAACGCTTCAATGCGCTGCTGCAGACGCTCGGACGATGCCCCACGACCCAGGCCGGGGCCGATAAACAGAACGCGGGCGTAAGGGGGTTGGCTCATGACGGTCTCCAGAACGGGCCGGCAGTCTAGCAGCGTGCGTAGGGTGGACGTCGCTTTTCACGTCCACCACAACGGTGGATCGATAAAGCGCGATGCACCGTCGCGACGATCGCAAGCGTAGGGCGGGTGCAACCCGCCAGGCTGGCGTTGGCGGGTTTCACCCGCCCGACAAGGACAGCGCCTCGTAGAGAGCGTCCAACTCCGCGAACTCACGCGTTACTGCCGGCAACTGCGGGCGACGCAACAGCAAAACCGGCAATCCAAGCTCACGGGCGACCTGCAATTTCGGCTCGGTGGAGGCGCTGCCGCTGTTCTTGCTCACCAGCACGTCGCAGCGCAGGCGCGCGAACAGCGCGCGTTCCTCGTCCAGCGAGAACGGCCCGCGGGCGCCAATCACCTCTGCGCGCGGCAGTGCCGGCTCGGCCTGCAGGCAGCGCACCGTCCAGTGCTGGTGCGCGGGAATCTCGTGCAAATGCGCCAGCGGCTCGCGGCCGGAGGTGAAAAACGGCCGCTCAAAAGGCGCCAGTGCACGGGTCAGTTCATCCCAGCCTTCCACCTCGCGCCAGTCGTCACCCGCGCCGGGTTGCCAGCCAGGGCGACGCAATGCCCAGCATGGCACGCCCGTCAGTTCTGCAGCGTGGGCCGCGTTTTGGCTGATCTGCGCCGCATAGGGGTGGGTCAGATCCAGCAGCAACTCGATGCCTTCGCGGTCGATAAAGGCCGCCAGACCTTCGGCACCGCCAAAGCCGCCGACGCGCACGCGGCAGGCCAGGTCATCCGGCACCCGACCAAGGCCGGCCAGGCTGTAGATGGTTTCCGGCCCCAGTCGACGCGCCAGACGCAGCGCCTCGGTGGTGCCACCGAGCAACAGGATGCGTGCGCTCACGGTTTGCGCACCGCCAGCAGGGTGATTGGCAGCGCCGCGCGCCAGGTGTCGAAGCCGCCCAGCGGCTGCGCCTGGGCCACAGTGAACCGCAGCAGTTCGCCACCGTGCTGCTCACGGAAGGCGACCAGCACTGCCTCGCTCTGCAGGGTCACGGCATTGGCCAGCAGGCGCCCGCCGGGCTTGAGCGCGTCCCAGCAATCATCCAGCACACCGGGTACGGTGACGCCACCGCCGATAAAGATGGCATCCGGCGCGGGCAGTCCATCCAGCGCCTCAGGCGCGGGCCCGGCGACCAGCTGCAGGCCGGGTACGCCGAGGGCATCGCGGTTGTGGCGGATATGATCCTGACGGCCCTCGTTGGCCTCGATGGCGATGGCGCGGCAGGCCGGGTGTGCGCGCATCCACTCGATGCCGATGGAGCCACAGCCGGCACCGACATCCCACAGCAGCTCGCCGGGCAGCGGCGCCAGCCGCGCCAGGGTCACTGCGCGCACGTCGCGCTTGGTCAGTTGGCCGTCGTGGCGGTAGGCGTCGTCAGGCAGACCACAGGTCGGTGGCAGCAGGTGTGCTCCGGCGTCGGCAAGGCACTCCACGGCCAGCAGGTTGAGGTCAGCGCCGCGCGGCAAGTCCCAGCTCGCGGCCAGGCCCTCGATACGGCGCTCCTCCAGGCCGCCCAGATGCTCCAGCAGAGTCAGGCGGCTGGCACCGAAACCACGAGCGCGCAGCGCTGCGGCAACCTGCGCGGGGGTGTCACCATCGGCGCTCAACACCAGCAGGCGCGTACCGGGATAGAGACGGGCATTGAGCGTGGCCAGCGGCCGGCCGACCAAGGAGACCACCTCCACCTCCTGCAGCGGCCAGCCCAGGCGCGCCGCCGCCAGCGACACCGAAGACGGCGCAGGCAACACCTGCAACTCGTCGACCGGCACCTGGCGCGCCAGGCTGGCACCGACGCCATAGAACATCGGATCACCGCTGGCCAGCACGCACACCGCCTCGCCGCGTCGGGCCAGCAACGGCTGCAGATCGAAGGGGCTGGGCCAGGTTTCCCGCTCGCCCGTGATGCACGGCGGCAACAGCGCCAGCTGGCGCGGCGCACCGACGATGCGCGTGGCCGCCAGCAAGGCGCGACGCGCGGCCTTGCCCAGGCCGGGGTAGCCGTCTTCGCCGATGCCAACCAGGGTCAACCAGGGTTTCATCCACCTACCTCACAAGTAGCCGACAAGGCGCGTGTCGCGGCGCCAGGCAAAGCGGGCATAATAGCGCCTTCGTCGGTGCCCTTGAGTCGATACGACTCAACAGCGGGCCTAAGAGGGAATCCGGAGCGATCATCGATCGCCACCGAGCTGCCCCCGCAACTGTAAACAGCGAGTCCAACGCAATCGGCCACTGGGTAACCGGGAAGGCGCGGCGGACCAAGACCTGTCAGCCAGGAGACCTGCCGACGAACGCTGGTCGCGAGTGCCAACATCGGGCGGGGTGTACCGATGCCATGGAGTCCCCTAAGGGATTTCGCTGGTTCGGTCGCCGCGTCGTTATCCACAGGTGACCGCTTGCCCACATCCGTCCGCCCTTCCGCCTGCCCCGGCCTGCTGCGCATCGTCCCCGCGCTCGATGGCGGCATCTGCCGCATCAAGCTGCCTGGCGGCGTGCTGCGCAGCGCCCAGGCGCGGGCGATTGCCGAGGCGGCCAGGCATTGTGCCAGCGGCGTACTGGAGCTGACCAACCGCAGCAACCTGCAGATTCGCGGCGTGCTTCCCGGCCAGGAAAGCGCGCTGATCGACGCCCTGCTTGGCGCCGACCTCGGCCCGCGCGTGGCCAGCGCCGACGATGTGCGCAACCTGCTGCTCAGCCCCGCCGCCGGCCTCGACCCACAGGCGCGGATGGACGTGCGCCCGCTGGCCAGCCAGTTGCTCGACCTGCTGCAGGACACCCCGGCGCTGCATGCACTGTCGCCCAAGTTCGCCCTGCAACTGGATGGCGGCGAAGCCCTGGCCATGCGCGAACACCCGCACGACCTGTGGCTGGCCGCCGAGAACGACCAGCACCTGCTGCTGGGCCTGGCCGGCTGCCCCGTCGACACGCCGCTGGCACGAGTCGAGGCGACTCAGGCGGTCGAGCTGGTGCGTCAGCTTCTACTGCTGTTCCTCGATTTGGCGACGCCCGAGCAATCGCGCATGCGCCAATTACTGGCACAGATCCCAACCGACGAGTTGCTACAACGCCTGCAGGCGCGCCTGGATTTTCCCCTGCAGCCGGCACCGGCCAATTGGCAGCCTGCCGCGACGATCAGCCGCTCGCCGGCAGGTATTTATCCACAGGCGCAGAACGGCCTGTGCATGGTGGTGGCCGGTGCGCAGTTGGGCCGTCTGCATGCCGAACAGCTGCTGACGCTCGCAGACCTCAGCGAGCGATTGGGCGACGGCGAGCTGCGCCTGACCCCCTGGCAAGGCGTGCTGCTGGGCAATGTGGCGGAGGAACAGGCCGACGAATTGCTGGCAGCACTGGGCGAACTCGGCCTGCTGACCCACATCGACGAGCCGCTGCTTGGCCTGGTCGCCTGCACCGGCTCGGCGGCCTGCGCGCGCGGTTTAGCCGACAGCAAGCACCACGCCCTGCACCTGGCGGAGCTGCTGCGCGAAAGCGGCGCCCGTCCGCAGGTGCATCTCAGCGCCTGCCCGCGCAGTTGCGCCAGCGCCCGCGTACAGCCCTATACCCTGCTGGCCAGCACGCCCGATCACTACCAGCTCTACCAACGCACGCCCGAGGCGCCCGGTTTCGGCCGTCTGCTGGCGCCAGCCATGACCATCGACGAGGCCGGCGCCTGGTTCGCCCGCCAACACCCCGCAGGAACACCCGATGCTTGATTACATCCGCGACGGCCAGGAAATCTACCGCCGCTCCTTCGCCACCATCCGCGCCGAGGCCAACCTCGACGGCATCCCCGCCGACCTGGAAAAACTCGCCGTACGGGTGATCCATGCCTGCGGCATGGTCGACGTGGTGGAGGATCTGCGCTTCTCCCCCGGTGCCGGCGCGGCCGGTCGTGCCGCGCTGCTGGCTGGTGCGCCGATTCTCTGCGATGCGCGCATGGTCGCCGAGGGCATCACCCGCCCGCGCCTGCCGGCGAACAACCAGGTGATCTGCACCCTGCACGACGCCGGCGTGCCGGAACTGGCCCGCGAAGTCGGTAATACTCGCTCGGCGGTGGCCCTGGAGCACTGGCGCGAACACCTGGAAGGCAGCGTGGTGGTGATCGGCAACGCGCCCACGGCGCTGTTCTACCTGCTGGAAATGCTCGACGCCGGCGCGCCGAAGCCGGCACTGATCATCGGCATGCCGGTGGGCTTTATCGGCGCGGCGGAATCCAAGGACGCCCTGGCCGCAGACAGCCGTGGCGTGCCCTACGTGATCGTCCGTGGTCGCCGTGGCGGCAGCGCCATGGCGGTGGCGGCGGTCAACGCCCTCGCCTCGGAGGTGGAATGATGGCCGGTCGTCTGCTCGGTCTCGGCGTCGGCCCTGGCGACCCCGAGCTGCTTACCCTCAAGGCGCTGCGCCTGCTCAAAAGCGCGCCGGTGGTGGCCTACTTCGTGGCCAAGGCCAAGCACAACGCCGGCCACGGCGGCAATGCCTTCGGCATCATCGAAGAGCACCTGGACGCCGCCCAACAGCGCCTGCCGCTGGTCTACCCGGTGACCACCGAGAAGCTCGCCCCGCCGCTGTCCTACGAGGATGTGATCGCCGACTTCTACGACACCTGCGCACAGCAGATCGCCCAGTTGCTGGACGCCGGCCAGGACGTGGCGGTGATCTGCGAAGGCGACCCGTTCTTCTACGGCTCCTACATGTACCTGCATGACCGCCTGGCCGACCGCTACGAAGTGGAAGTGGTGCCTGGCGTGTGCTCGATGCTCGGCTGCGCCTCGGTGCTCGGCACGCCGCTGGTGTACCGCAACCAGAGCTTGAGCGTGCTCTCCGGCGTGCTGCCGGAAGACGAGCTGGAACAGCGCCTGCGCGACGCCGAAGCGGCGGTGGTGATGAAGCTCGGGCGCAACTTCGACAAGGTGCGCCGCGTGCTGCGCAAGCTCGGTCTGGACGACCGCGCCCATTACGTCGAACGCGCGACCATGGCCAGCCAGAAGATCGTCGCGCTGGACGAGGTGGAGCCGATGGATTCGCCGTATTTCTCGATGATTCTGGTGCCCGGCCAGAAATGGCGGGGGTGAGACACCCGATATGCTTGCCTCCCCTCTCCCGCTTGCGGGAGAGGGGCCGGGGGAGAGGGTTGGGCCAGTAACTCCGTGTCGCCTGAGCCGCCCTCTCCCCAACCCTCTCCCATAAATGGGAGAGGGAGCAGTCCGTGTATGAACGAAGCAATTCATTTACCTCAACACACAGGACTCAGCTCGTAGCCCGGATGTAATCCGGGAAACCCATTCCCCGGATTGCATCCGGGCTACAGGATTTACCGCATGAACATCGTCATCCTCGGCGCCAGCGCGCTGGCCACTGCACAACGTCTCAAGGCGCTTTATCCACAGGCGGTGATCCACGGCCTGCGCGGGCGCGCCGACGGCGCCGAGCGCCACTACGACGAGTTCGGCGAGACCCTGCGCGCCCTGTATCGCACTGGCCAGCCGCTTGTGGTGCTATGCGCCGCCGGGATCGTCATCCGTAGCCTGGCCGCGCTGCTGGCGGAAAAGGGCGCCGAGCCGCCGGTACTGGCCCTGGCCGAAGACGGCAGCGCGGTGGTGCCGCTGCTCGGCGGCCTGGCCGGGGTCAACCGCTTGGCCCGCGAGATCGCCGCCTACCTGGGCGTAGCGCCGGCCATCACCACCAGTGGCGAGCTGCGCTTCGGCACCTGCCTGCTGGAGCCGCCAGCCGGTTATGCCCTGGCCGACCTGCAGCAGGGCAAGCGCTTCGTCAGCGACCTGCTCGGCGGCGAAAGCGTGCGTATCGAAGGCCAGGCGCCCTGGCTGGAGGCGGCGCAGCTGCCAGTAGATAAGACCGCGTCGCGGGTTATCCATGTCACCGCCGAGCAACGTCCACCGAGGGCCGACGAACTGTTGATCCACCCGCGCTGCGCAGCCGCGTTGATCGAACGCCCCGGCGCCGACCTACCGACCCGCCTGCAGCAGGCGCTGAGCGATGCCAACCTGGCGCCGCAAGCGCTGGCCGTTCTGCTCGCGGACAAAGCCTGGATGGCCAACGCCGACCTGCACGCAGCGGCACGCGAACAGAACCTTCCGCTGCGCTTTATTCACAGCACAGCCGAGCTGCCGCCCGGACGCCATGTCGGCGATGGCCTGCGCCTGCTGCTGGGTGAACAGCCGCTGGATATCGAACGCCTCGGCCAGCGCCGTGGCCGCCTCAGCGTGGTCGGCCTCGGCCCCGGTGCAGCCGAGCATATGACCCCCGCCGTGCGCCGCGCCCTCGACGAGGCCGAAGATCTGCTCGGCTACGACACCTACGTGAAGATGGCCGGCCCGCTGCGCGCCGATCAATGCCTACACCCCAGCGACAACCGCGAGGAACTGCAGCGCGCCGCACATGCCTTCGAGTTGGCCGCCAGCGGCCGCCGGGTGGTGATGATCTCCTCCGGCGACCCCGGCGTGTTCGCCATGGCCGCCGCCGTGATGGAGGCGCTGGAAAGCCCGCAAAGCGAGGCCTGGCACGGCGTCGAGCTGGAGGTGCTGCCGGGCGTCTCCGCTGCTCTGGCCACCGCCGCCAAGGCCGGCGCGCCGCTGGGTCACGACTTCTGCCTGATATCCCTGTCCGACAACCTCAAGCCCTGGGCGGTGATCGAAAAACGCCTGCAGCACGCCGCCGCCGCGGATCTGGCCATGGCCTTCTACAACCCGATCTCCAAGTCCCGCCCCTGGCAGCTCGGTCGCGCCCTGGAACTGCTGCGCCAGCACCGCGAACCGCAGACCCTGGTGGTACTCGGCCGCGATATCGGCCGTCCCGCCGAAGCCCTGCGCAACCTCACCCTCGGCGAGCTGACGCCGGAGATGGTCGACATGCGCACCCTGGTGATCATCGGCTCCAGCCAGACCCGCCGCTTCCCCCGTGCCGATGGCGGCGAGTGGGTCTATACGCCGCGCTGGTATCCCGATCTGTAGGAGCCCGCTTGCGGGCGATACAGCACCATCGGATACCTTGATCGCCGGCAAGCCGGCTCCTACGAAAAGCGCGTCTGCGCGCACCTTACAGACCCACGCACCAAGTGCCGGTATCCCAACCCGTAGGAGCCCGCTTGCGGGCGATCCAGCACCGTCGGACACCTTGATCGCCGGCAAGCCGGCTCCTACGAAAAGCGCGTCTGCGCACACCTTACAGACCCACGCACCAAGTGCCGGTATCCCAACCCGTAGGAGCCCGCTTGCGGGCGATCCGGCACCGTCGAACACCTTGATCGCCGGCAAGCCGGCTCCTACGAACGGCGCGTCTGCACAAACCTTCTAGTCCTGTTCGCCGAACGCGGTAAGCTCAAGCGTTCACAGCACAAACGGGCAACAGGCGATGAACGCGCAATCTTGGGTCGACCTCAAGCAGGATGCCGATACCGGCATCGAGGTGATCCGTGCGCATTTCGAGGGCCACGCCTACGACCCGCACTGGCACGACAGCTACCTGATCGGCTTTACCGAGCAGGGCGTGCAGCAGTTCCACTGCCGCCGTGCGCTGTTCAGCAGCGTGCCGGGGCAGACCTTCTTCCTCGGGCCCGGCGATATTCACGACGGCCATGCGCCGGCACCGGGCGGTTTCACCTACTCCACGCTCTATCTCGAGCCGATCTGGCTGCAGCGTGCGCTGCCGGCGTTGTTCGAGCAGGCGCCTGGCGACTGCCTGCCCGGCGTGCCGCGCACCCAGCCGGACGACCCCGGCCTGCTGCCGTGCATCGCCAACGCCCTGCAGGCATTACGCGACGGAGAGCCACGCATGGTGCGCGACGCAGCACTCGATGCGCTGCTGGAACGCATCTCGCGCAGCCTGCACTGGCGCCAGCGCCTGCCGGGTAATCCGCAGATTCCCAGCGTGGCCCTGCGCGCCCGCGACTACCTGCACGCGCATTTTCAGCAGAACATCGGCCTCGACGAACTGGCGCGAGTCTGCGGCGTCGACCGCTTCCGCCTGAGCCGTGCGTTCAAGGCCGCCTTCGGCATCGCCCCACACGGCTACCTGATCCAGCTGCGCCTGGTGCGCGCCCGCCGGCTGCTGGCCCTCGGCACGGCACCGGCGGATGTCGCCAGCGACCTGGGCTTCGCCGACCAGAGTCACCTGGGCCGCTGGTTCCGCCGCGCCAACGGCCTTACCCCGGGCGCCTACCGCAGCCTCTGCACAAAGCTTCAAGACCACGGATAGACCGAGCCGGACAATCGCGCCATACCCGATATGGAGCGATGCCCGATGCCCTTCACTGCTCAACGAGCGCGGCCATGAACCAGTGGCTGCCCTTCATCCTCTTCGCCTCAGTGGCGTCGATCACCCCCGGCCCGACCAACCTGCTGATCCTCGGCAGCGCCGCCCGCTTCGGCCTGTCCATCGCCCTGGCCATCGCCTTGGGCGCCAGCCTCGCTGCCAGTCTGATGCTGCTGGTGGTTGGCCTGGGCCTCGGCGAACTACTGGCCCGCGCCCCGCTGATGCAGACGGCGATGACCTGGGCCGGCGCGGCCTGGATCAGCTGGATGGCCTGCAAGCTCATGCGCACCGAAGCTGCCGGCCTGGACGAGCGCAGCGTCGACCGGCGCCAGGGCTTCGCCCAGGGCGCCGGCCTGCAACTGATCAACCCCAAGACCTGGCTGATGAGCGTCTCGGTCACGGCGATCTTCCTCGACGGCCAGGCCTCGTTCGGCGCGGTGGCGAGCTACGCGGCGCTGTTCCTGCTGGTGTCCACGCCCTGCCTGCTGGCCTGGGGTGTGCTGGGCGCCGGCGGCGCGCGCCTGTTGCGGCAACCGGCCAGGCTGCTGCTGTTCAACCGCTGCATGGCCATTTTACTGCTCGCTTCGGTGTGGCTGCCGCTGCTGGCAAGCCTGTAGGTGCGCCGCCCCGGCGCGAAGCGATTGCGGCGATGCCGCGATACCGAGTTTATCCGCGGCATTCGCCGCGGGGCGCGGCTCCTACAACACACCACCCTGACGGCGGAAGGTGCCGGGCGCCACGCCGAAACGCTGGCGGAACAGCTTGCCCAGGTGGCTGGCATCGCCGACGCCGATCTCGTCGGCGAGTTGCGCCAGGCTGTGGCTGGAGTTGAGCAGGCGCCAGCGCACGTGCTGCAGGCGCAGCTCGTTCCAGTATTCGCGTGCGCTCATACCCTGGCTGGCGTGGAATAGGCGATCCAGCTGACGCCGGCCGATGCCAACGCTCGCCGCCAGCTGCTCGATGCCATCGGCACTGGCCAGGCCGTGACGCATCAGGGCGATGGCGCGGTCGACATGGCGCTCACCGCTCGGCGTGGTGTGCAGCGAACGCAGCGCATGCTGGCCGCTGCGCGTCTCGTCCACCAGCATGTCGGCCAGGCCCTTGAGCGCCCGCGCCCGGCCGCTGCCCTGGGCCAACAGCTCCACCGCCAGGTCGATGGCCGCCGTGCCGCCAGCGCAGGAGATACGCGCGCCATCGAAGCAGTACAGGCGCTCGCGGGCTAGGCGCAAGTTCGGGAAGCTGGCACGGAATTCCGCCTCATGGCGCCAGTGCACTGCCACCCGATGACCGTCGAGCAGGCCGCAGGCGGCGAGCAGGAAGCTGGCATTGTCGATCGCCACCAGTTTCACTCCGGTGCGTGCGGCGCGACGCAGCAACGGCTGGTAAGCCGGCGCCAGCGCGGCAGTGGCCTGCGCGTTGCGCCCACCGAACAGCACCAGATAGTCGTAGTCGGCCAGCTTCAGCTCGTCCGGCGTGGCCTCGATACGCAGCGCCGCACCGCTGCTGGACAGCACATGCCCTGGCTGCAGGCCGAGAATCGTCCAGGCGCAATAGCGCTGGCGGCTGTAGTCCTCGTCGTCGGCGCTGAAGCGCAACTTGTCGAGAAAACCACCGAACGGCAGCAGGGCAAATTCCGGCAGGGGCAGCAAGAGAAAACGCAGGTCGGGGCTTTCGGCCATGTGATGTCCAGAATCAACCGTTAGATAGCCAGAATCTACCTCATTCAAGTACCTGTCGCCGACTAGACTGGCCGCGCCCAAACAGGAGACCCGCATGGCCCTCGAACTCTGGCTCGTCTACTTCGTCGCCACCCTCGGCCTGGCGCTGACGCCCGGCCCTAACAGCCTGCTCGCGCTGACCCACGGCGGGCTGTACGGCGCGCGCATGGCGCTGGCCACCATCCTCGGCGGCGTGGTCGGCTTCAGCACGCTGATTGCCCTGGCCATGTTCGGCCTCGGCGCCCTGCTCAAGGCCGCGCCCAACGCGCTGCTGGCGCTCAAGTGGATCGGCGGCGCCTACCTGATCTGGCTGGGCGTGCAGCTGTGGCGCTCGCCACCGATGAACCTGACCCTGGCCGACAGCGGCGTCCGCCCCAGCGCCAGCCGGCTGTTTCGCCAGGGCCTGCTGTCGGCGCTGTCGAATCCCAAGGTGATCCTGTTCTACGGCGCCTTTCTGCCGCAGTTCGTCGATCCGCAGCGCGGCCTGGCCGTGCAGTTCGTGGTGATGGCAGCGACCTTCGCCGTGGTCGAGTTCCTCGTCGAACTGCTGCTGGCGCTACTGGCGTTTCGCGTACGCCCCTGGTTGCAGCGCGGCGGCCGCGCCTTCAACCGCAGCTGCGGTGTGCTCTTCGTGCTGATCGGTGTGGCGCTACCGCTGGCGCGCTGAGCACGCCCGGCATCAGGCCTTGAGCGCCTCGCCAATCGCGTAGTAATGCCCGCCCGCCACGTGATGCAGGCTGCGCAGACTCGGGCCGGCCGTTTCGAAATGCCAACGACCGTCGCGGAACACACGCTCGTCGGCCCAGGCCGCGATCACCTCGCCGATGAACAGGTCGTAAGCCTGCTGGTTGTGCGGCTCATCGATCAGCCGGCAGACCAGCCAGGCCGAGCAGCCCGCCACCAGCGGCAGGTCGTGGCCTTCCATGGTGAACAGCTCGACGCCGGTATGGGCCAGCTTCGCCGGGTCGTCGGCCAGGCTGGCGTTGCCCACCGCCTGGGTCAGCTGCAGTTGCGCCACGGTCGGCACCTGGATGGCGAACAAGCCGCTGCCCTCGATCAGCGCGCGGGTGCGGGTGGCCTTATCCAGCACCACGGTCAGCTTCGGTGGATCGAAATCCAGGGCGCAGCACCAGGCTGCCGCCATGACGTTATCCACAGCCCGATGACGCGCCGACACCAGCACGGTGGGGCCGTGGTTGAGCAGACGGTAGGCCTTGGCCAGGTCGACGGGACGGATGGGCGCGCTCATGCAGACTCCTGAAAACGAAAAAGGCGCTCGCATGCTGGCCCGTGAAGGCCCGCATCGCAAGCGCCTGCCGCAGCAGCGGTGGATCAGAACTCCTGCACGGTCGGGCGCAGGACGATCTCGTTGATGTCGACATCGGCCGGCTGTTCGATGGCGTAGGCGATGGCGCGCGCCACCGATTCCGCCGGAATCGCCTGCTTGTAGAAGTCGACGACGAAGTCGCGGCTCTGCTGGTGGGCGCTGCCGAACTTCAGCTCCGAATCCACTGCGCCCGGCTCGATGGTGGTGGTGCGGATGCTACCGCCCACTTCATGGCGCAGGCCTTCGGAGATGGCACGCACGGCGAACTTGGTGCCGCTGTAGACGGTACCACCGGGGCTGAACACCTTGATCCCGGCCACCGAGGCGATGTTGATGAAGTGCCCGGCATTCTGCTGCTGGAACACCGGCAGCGCCGCGGCGATGCCGTACAGCACGCCCTTGATGTTGATGTCGATCATGCGCTCCCACTCCTCGACGCGCACGTCGCTCATCGGTGCGATGGCCATCAGCCCGGCGTTGTTGACCAGCACATCGACGCGGCCGAAGGTGTCCAGTGCGCCCTGGATCAGCGCCTTGACCTCATCGGCGCGGGTCACGTCAGTCTGGTAGGCCACGGCCTCGCCACCAGCGGCGACCAGCTCGCTGACCAGTTGCTCGAGACGCTCCTTGCGCCGTGCAGCCAGCACCACCTTGGCGCCCAGCTTGCTCAGATGGCGGGCGGTCGCTTCGCCCAGGCCGCTGCTGGCGCCGGTAATGACCACGACCTTGCCGGAAATGTTGTTGCTCATGGGTAAGCCCTCTCTCGATTGGTTGGAGTGTCCGTGCCGTAGGCCGGACATGGGCTCACGTTAGAGGCGATTTCCGTTTCAATAAATGGAAGAGTTTGGATTAGGCTATTCCACATTATGGAATACAAAGGCGCCCCGACATGCTTAATCGCATGGAGATGATCCGCATCTTCTGCAGCGCGGCCGACTGCAGCAATTTCCGCGAGGCAGCGACTCGCCTGGGGGTTTCACCGCAGGCGGTGACCCGCGCGATCAAGGCGCTGGAGGAAGAACTCGGCGAGATTCTCTTCCACCGCAACACCCGCCAGGTGCATATCACCGCCTTCGGTGAGGCCTACGCGGTGCGCGCCCGGCAAAAGCTGGAGGATTTCGACGCGCTGTTTCGCGGCCACCGCGCCGACGCCGAGTCAGCCATCGCCGGACGCATCGGCATCACCGCGCCGCAGGCCATCGGCAAGCGCTTTCTGGTGGCGTTCCTGCAGCCCTTGCTCAAGCAGCACCCACAGCTGGTGCTGAACCTGCGCCTGGAGGACGAGATCACCGACGCGGTGGAGGCGCAGATCGACATCGGCATCCACGTCGGCTTCCTGCGTGACAGCCGCTACGTCGCCCGCGCCCTGGCACCGGTGCCGTTGCAGGTGGTGGCCACGCCGGAACTGATCGCTGCCAGCGGCGCGCCGCGTGACCTCGACGAGTTGCAGCAGCGGCCGCTGTCGGTGCTGATCGACCGCAAGAATGGCCGCCCCTGGCCGTGGACCTTCGCTCACGGCCCCAGCCTGCATCCGCCCGCGCCCGCGTTTGTGTGCGATGACCCCGAAGCCGAACTGGAAGCCGTGCTCGCCGGCCTGGCCTACGGCCAGTTGCCCGCCTACCTGGCGCAGCCCTATCTGCAAAGCGGCCACCTGCAGGCGGTGCTGACGGAGCAGGCGCCCGATCCCTGGCAGCTGTTCATCTACCGCCCACAACAGGGCCCTGTGCCGCCAAGGGTGCGCCTGGTGTTCGATCACCTGCGCGCCTGCTTCTCCGATCCGGCGCAGTTTCCCCAAGGCTGAGGTCGCTCACGGCAACGCCACTGTCGCCTGCGAAGCGCCCGCCCCGCCCATCGCTCCGTAACCTGCCTGAAGCCGTCTAAATCAGGGATCAGGAGCGTTACATGAATGCCATCCACACGGGCCAGCAGGTCAGCCCGGCCACCTTACACAAGGTGATCGCCGCCTCGGCCATCGGTAACTTCGTCGAGTGGTTCGACTTCGCCGTCTACGGTTTTCTCGCCGTGACCATCGCTTCGCTGTTCTTCCCGCCGGGCAACCCGACCCTGGCGCTGCTGCAGACCTTCGCCGTGTTTGCCGTGTCGTTCGCCCTGCGCCCACTGGGCGGCATCGTGTTCGGCATTCTCGGTGATCGGATCGGACGCAAGCGCGTGCTGTCGATCACCGTGCTGCTGATGGCCGGCGCCACCACGCTGATCGGCCTGCTGCCGACCTACGCCAGCATCGGCCTGTTCGCCCCGCTGCTGCTGGCGCTGGCGCGTTGCCTGCAAGGTTTCTCCGCCGGAGGCGAATACGCCGGTGCCTGCGCCTTCGTCATGGAGCATGCGCCCACCGAGCAGAAAGCCCGTTATGGCAGCTTCGTGCCGGTCTCGACCTTCATGGCATTCGCCTGCGCCGCCGGCCTGGTATTCGGCATGGGCTTGTGGCTGGACGAAGCGCAGATGCAGGCCTGGGGCTGGCGCGTGCCCTTCCTGATCGCTGCGCCGCTGGGTCTGGTCGGCTTGTACATGCGTCTGCGTCTGGACGAATCACCGGCCTTCCAGGCCCTGGCTGCGCAACCTCATCCCGAACATTCACCACTGCGCGAAACCTTGCGCGAGCACGGCGGCACCGTGCTCTGCCTGTCGGCGTTCATCTCCGCCACGGCGCTGTCGTTCTACATGTTCACCACTTACCTGACCACCTACATGCAGGTGGTCGGTGGCGCAGCACGGCCGGTGGCTTTGCTGGCCAGCCTGATTGCGTTGTTCTTCGCCGCCCTGCTGTGCCCCTTCGTTGGTCGCTACTCGGATCGTGTCGGCCGCCGCCGCACCATCCTGACTGCCGTGGTGGCGTTGATCGTCGCGGTGTATCCGGCCTTTACCCTGGCCGCCTCGGGCACCCTGCTGGCTTCAGCCCTGGGTGCCATGCTGCTGGCCGTCGGTGCGGTGATCTGCGGCGTGGTAACCGCCGTGCTGCTGTCCGAGCAGTTCCCCACCCGGGTGCGCTACACCGCCTCGGCCTTCACCTACAACCTGGCCTACACGATCTTCGGCGGCACCGCGCCGTTGATCGCCACCTGGCTCATCGAGGCAACCGGTAACCGCATGTCGCCGGCCTACTACCTGATCGTCATCGCCCTGCTGGCCCTGGCCGGCGGCCTGGCGCTACCGGAGTCCTCGAAGCGGCCGCTGAACCATCAACCGGCCTGAGGCCTCGCCGACTCACGGCTGCGGCGCACAGGCCGCAGTCTCCTTCCACCCCGGCTGGCGCTGGCTCCGGCGGCACGCCCTACGAATTGCTGGAACCGCTGTGGATAAGTCGCGCCGAAGTGCTGCGCGGCGCCACCCTCGGCTACACCTCGCCGAAAGACGACTGGCAAGCCTGGCTCGACCTGCGCAACCTCACCGACAAACGCTATGCCGCCACCGTGACGCGGGCTATAACGACAACGGCGCTGATGTGGCGCGCTCCACACCTGGGGAAGGGTTTGGGGTGTATGCGGGGGTTTCGTGGAGTTGGTTGTAAGCGCTGCTTGCTGGTGGACGCAGAGCATCAAGGGGCGGTTGCAGGAGCTGAGTGCAACACGGTCATTGAATTGAAGCAGGAGCATCATGCCGCATAGCCATGGCCTTCTGCATCACCTCACCCATAACTTCGATGGGGCACTTGAAGTCGAAGCGCTTACGGACGCATGTTCAGTTGTAGTGCGATGGCATTCAGTTCTTCCTGGCTGTGTACCGACAGGTCTGTGCCTTTGGGCAGGTACTGGCGGATCAGGCCATTGATGTTTTCGTTGCTACCGCGCTGCCAAGGGCTGTGCGGGTCGCAGAAGTAGATTGCCACACCGGTCCTCTGGGTGATCTCGACATGCCGCGCCATCTCCCGCCCCTGGTCGTAGGTCATGCTCTTGCGCATCGCCAGCGTCATACCATTGAGCGCCGCACTGAAGCCTTCCATCGCCGAGGCCGCCGTCACGTCGTTCATCTTCACCAGCATCAGGTAGCCACTGGTTCGCTCCACCAGCGTGCCTACACACGAGGCGTTGGCCTTGCCCTTGATCAGGTCGCCTTCCCAATGCCCAGGCATCAGCCGGTCTTCGATCTCCGGCGGACACGCATGAATGCTGGCCATCTCGGGAATCTGCCCGCGCCGATCCACACCGCCAGAACGCGGTCTGCGTGTCGTCTTGCTTTGGCGCAGGCAGATGATCAGCTCCTTGCGCAGCTCACCCACTGGCAGGGCATAGATCGCGTTGCGGATGGCCGCCCCGTAGATCGTCTCGCGACAGACGTAGGCCTCTCTGAGGCTGGGAATGTTCATGCTGCGCAGCTTGCCGGCAATCTGCTCGGGAGACAAACGCTCACGCAGCATATGCGCCACCAACTCGAAGCGCTCACCACCCGGCAACAGCTTTCGCTTCGGTCGACACACCTGACGGCGGGCCTGCGTAATTAACGTCCAGCGTGCCCCTACGCCGCCCGATCCTTACGCAACAAATAACTATCCATGATCCACCCATTGCGCTCCCGCGCCTCGGCGCGGGTGGTGACGATGCGCTCAGCCACCTCATCCAACAGCCCGGCGATCAGGATTTCATCGGCAGTGCCGACGTAGGCGCCCCAGTAGATATGCAGGCCCTGACCGACGAAGTGGCGGTAGGTGTCCTTGGCGTCGAGCATCACCGCCACGCTGTCCACGCCCTGCGGCCAGCCTTCGGCGAGCAGGCGGCCGGTGGTGATTTCCACGGCGCGGCCGATGCTGTTGAGCGGGATGCGGTGGCGCGCGGTCAGCGCCTGCAGGCTGGTGATGCCGGGAGTCACGTCATAGACGAAATCGCTGCGCCGCGCGGCGATGGCTTCGATGATGCGGATGCTGCTGTCGTACAGTGATGGGTCGCCCCAGACCATAAAGGCCGCCGTTTCGCCATCGGCCATCTGCTCGTCGATAAGCTGCTCGAACACCGCCTGCTTGTCGCGATTGAGTTCGTCGACGCTGGCGCGGTAGTCCGCCGCCTCGCGTTCGCGCTCCGGCTGCTGGCCTTCGGCGAAACGCGGCGTGTGGCCTTCGAGAAAGCGCGCGCAGATTTCCCGGCGCAGGGCGTTGAGCTTGTGCTTGGCCGCGCCCTTGTCCATCAGGAAGATCACGTCGCTGCGGCGCAGCGCCTTGATCGCCTGGTAGGTGATGTAGTCCGGGTCGCCGGCGCCGATGCCGACCAGCAGCAGGGTTTTCATGGGGTTCTCCAGGTAACGGACAACCCGTAGGAGCCGGCTTGCCGGCGATCATCGCCCGCAAGGCTAAGCGCCCCCGCGGCTCCTACAGGCAGTAAATCATCGATATGTTGGTACTCGGCCTGCAGTGCCTGCGCCAGCTGGCGGGCTCGCCCCAGACGAATGGGCGCGCGCTCGGTATCGAGCAGCAGGGTTGGGCACGGCAAGGGCGCCAGTGGCGGCAGGTCACGCAAGCGGCCATCGGTGAGGATCAGCAGGCGCTGACGTTCTTTCGGCTTCAGTCGCTGGCGACGTAGCAGCCAGTCACCCGCCTGTTGCAGCGCATCGAATAGCGGCGTGCCGCCACCGGCGCCCAGTTCGTGCAACCAGCGATGCAGTTCAGCACTGGCCTTGCGTCCCTGCCACAGCCATTGCGCCTCACGACCACCGGCCTGCAGCACGGCCAGGCGCGCACGCTGGCGATAGGCGCTGTCGAAGACTTCGGCTAGCACGCCCTTGGCCAGGCTCAGGGCGCCATGGCGGCGGGTCGAAGCCGAGGCATCGACCAGCACCAGCCACAGCTGCTCGGCCTGCCGGCTGCGCGGGCGCAGCACCAGTTGCTCGCGGCGTTGCGGACGGCCCTTAAGCAGGCTCGCCGCCCAGTCGATACGACCGGCCACGCCGCTACGCGCAGCACCTCGCAGGCCTCCGCCGAGTCGTCCGGGCCGGTTACGGGCATCCGCGCCAGTGGCTGTGCGCGGGCGGATGCTCAGGGCTTTTTTGGCCAACGCGGCGGCACACGCCGCTCGCCCATGGCCTGTGGCTGAGCCGGCAGCTCGCCCCACTGACCTTCACTCTGGCTCTGTTCTCGCGCCGACTGCGGTGCCTGGCGCTGCTCGTCGGGCGGCGTGGCAGCCGGCGGTTGTTGCTGGCGACGGCGATGGCGCAGGACGAAGTCCTCCACCGCATCGATATCGACAGGCTCGATACCTGCCACGCCACGCCAGGCCGCATGAGCACGGGCGGCGCGCAGCCAGACCAGATCGGCGCGCAGACCGTCGACGCCGGCAGTGAAGCAGCGCTGGCTGATCTCGCCCAGCGCCCCGTCATCCAGCGGAATATCCGCCAGGCGCTGGCGGGCATTCTGGCAACGCATCGCCAGGGCATCCTGCTCGTCCTGCCAGCGTTGCAGGAAGGCTTCGGGGCCGGCATCGAAGGCCAGACGGCGACGGACGATCTCGGCGCGTTCGGCCGGTTGCGGCTGGCCATCAAGGGCCAGGTTGAGGCCGAAGCGATCGAGCAGTTGCGGGCGCAGTTCGCCCTCCTCGGCATTCATGGTGCCGATCAGCACGAAGCGTGCGGCATGCCGGTGGGAGATACCGTCACGCTCGACGTGGTTGACCCCGCTGGCGGCGGCATCGAGCAGCAGATCGACCAGATGATCCGGCAGCAGGTTGACCTCATCGACATAGAGCACGCCACCATCGGCGCGTGCCAGCAGACCGGGGGAAAACTGCGCGCGGCCCTCGCCCAGCGCCGCGTCCAGATCCAGCGTGCCGACGATGCGCTCCTCGCTGGCGCCCAGCGGCAGGGTGACGAAGCGCCCGCCCTCCAGCAGGTCGGCCAGGCCACGGGCAAGGGTCGACTTGGCCATGCCGCGCGGGCCCTCGATCAGCACGCCGCCGATGGCCGGGTCTATGGCCGCCAGGCACAGCGCCAGCTTCAGCGAGTCGGCGCCGACCACGGCGGCGAGGGGGAAGTGATGTTCGGTCATGGCAGTGATCCGTGGAGGTGAGCGGTCGCACCTGGCTTTTGTGGGAGGGGCTTTAGCCGCGAGCATGTCGCCGCTGAAGCGCTTCCCACAATGGGCACGCTGCACCGGTAGGGTGGGTTAGCGGCGCAAAGTGCTGATCGTGCAGCCGCGTAGGAGAGTAGCGCGCCGCGTAACCCACCGGGCGATGCCAGGCGTGACGCCGATGGTGGGTTACGCCGCACCCGCTTCAGCGAGTTGGCCAGCAACCATGACAGGCGGCTAACCCACCCTACGGGTGCGCGTCGTTTCATGATTCCTCGCTATCGAGCAGCAGGTTTTCCAGCGCTTCGCAGTAGTCGCCGGGATTCTCCCACAGGCCGCGCTGCTGGGCTTCCAGCAGGCGTTCGAGGATATCGTTGAGCGCACCGGGGTTGTGCTGCTGGATAAAGTCGCGGGTTTCCTTGTCCAGCAAATAGGCATCGGTCAGCAGCGCGTACTGGTGGTCGTCGACCAGCTCGCTGGTGGCGTCGAAGGCAAACAGGTAGTCGATGGTCGCGGCAAGCTCGAAGGCGCCCTTGTAGCCGTGGCGCTTCATGCCCTCGATCCACTTGGGATTGGCCGCGCGGGCGCGCACCACGCGGTTGAGCTCTTCCTTGAGGCTGCGAATGCGCGGCGTATCCGGCTGGCTATTGTCGCCGAAGTAGCTGGCCACCTTGAGCCCTCGCAGGGTCTCCACCGCTGCCAGCATGCCGCCCTGGAACTGGTAGTAGTCGTTGGAATCGAGGATGTCGTGCTCGCGGTTGTCCTGGTTGTGCAGCACCGCCTGCATCTGCTCCAGGCGCTCGACGAAGCGCTGCCGCGCGGGCGCGCCCTCGGTGCCGCTACCGTAGGCGTAGCCGCCCCAGTTCAGGTAGACCTCGGCGAGATCGGCACGGCTCTGCCACAGGCGCTCCTCGATGGCGTTCTGCACCCCGGCGCCATAGGCCCCCGGTTTGGCGCCGAACACCCGCCAGCCGGCCTGACGCCGCGCTTCGGCTTCATCCAGGCCGCCATCCTTGAGCGCCAGCGATTCGCGCCAGACCCGCGCCGACAGGGGGTTCATGTCTTCCGGTTCGTCCAGCTCGATCACTGCCTGCACGGCCTCGTCGAACAGGCGAATCAGGTTGCTGAAGGCATCGCGGAAGAAGCCGGATACGCGCAGGGTGACGTCCACCCGTGGCCGACTCAACTGCTCCAGCGGCAACACCTCGAAGCGCTCGACGCGCTGGCTGCCCGGCTGCCACACCGGGCGCACGCCCATCAGCGCCAGTGCCTGGGCGATATCGTCGCCACCGGTGCGCATGGTCGCCGTGCCCCATACCGACAGGCCGAGCTGACGTAGATGGTCGCCCTCGTCCTGCATATGACGCTCCAGCAGACGATCCGCCGCCTGCACCCCGAGGCGCCAGGCGGTGGGCGTGGGCAGGTGACGCACGTCGACAGTAAAGAAGTTGCGCCCGGTGGGCAGCACATCCAGCCGTCCGCGACTCGGCGCACCACTCGGCCCGGCGGGTACGAAACGCCCTTCCAAAGCCGCCAGCAGGCCGCCCATCTCGGCGCCACCACAGCCATCCAGCAACGGCGCGATATGCCCGGCCAGGCCATCGAGGATCAGTGCCACCTCGGCACCGAAAGCGTCGATGCGTTCGCCGGCCAGACGCCGCTCGATCAGCTCCAGCGCCAGCAACTCCAGGCGCTCGCGGGTATCGCCAACGCTGCGCCACAGGCTGTTATCCACAGCCTGCAACGCCTGTGGACGCAGCCCATCCCAAGACTGACCCATATCGCAGTCCAGTGGATCGAAGCCCAGCTCCAGGCCACGGGCCAGCGCACGTAGCAGGCTGGCGTTGGCGCCCTGGCCATCGCCACGGGGGATGCGCAGCAGCGCCAGCAGGGTGTCGCGACGCAGTTGCCCGGCCGGCGACTCGCCGAACACATGAAGGCCGTCGCGGATCTGCGACTCCTTGAGGTCGCACAGATAGGCGTCGAGCTGCGGCAACCAACTGTCAGCATCATCGTTAAGTTGCAGACCCAGCTCGCGGTCGAGGCTGGCCTCGCGCACCTTGGCCAGAATCTCGCCACGCAGCTCCACGGCGCGGCGCAGGTCGAGCTGGCTGGCCTCATAGTATTCGTCGGCCAGGCGCTCCAGATCGCGTAGCGGGCCATAGCTTTCGGCACGGGTCAGCGGCGGCATCAGGTGGTCAATGATCACCGCCTGGGTGCGGCGCTTGGCCTGCGCGCCCTCGCCCGGATCGTTGACGATAAAGGGATAGATATTCGGCAGCGGGCCAATCAGCGCCTGCGGCCAGCAACCCTCGGACAGGCCGACGCTCTTGCCCGGCAGCCATTCCAGGTTGCCGTGCTTGCCGACGTGGATCAGCGCATCGGCGGCGAAGGCCGTGCGCAGCCAGGCATAGAAGGCGATATAGCCGTGCGGCGGCACCAGGTCGGGGTCGTGATACACCGCCGCGGGGTCGCGCTGATAGCCGCGAGCAGGCTGGATACCAACGAAGCTCAGGCCGAAGCGCAGGCCGGCGACCATCATCCGCCCGCTGCGGAACATGGGATCGTTCTGCGGCTCGCCCCAGCGCTCGCGCACGGCCTGCTGATTGGCCGGCGGCAGGCCGTGGAAAAATTTCAGATAGTCGTCCAGTGCCAGGCTCTGCGCGCAGGGCCGCGTATCCAGGCCATCCAGATCGTTGGTGACGCCGCCAAGCAGGCTATGGACAAGCTCGGTACCGCTGCCCGGCAGGTTATCCACCGGATAGCCCTGCTGTTGCAGCGCCTGCAGGATATTCAGCGCGGCAGCCGGCGTATCCAGCCCCACGCCGTTGCCGATGCGGCCATCGCGGGTCGGGTAGTTGGCCAGGATCAGGCCGATTCGCTTCTGATCATTGCTTTTAAGCGCCAACTGACACCAGTTACGCGCCAGTTCAGCGACGAAGGCCATACCCGATTCGTGTGCCTGGTAGCACACCACGTCGCTCTGGCTACGCTCGCTGCGCCAGGCCAGGCCCTTGAAGCTGATGGCGGTGCCGATCAGCCGGCCATCCAGCTCAGGCAGCACCACGTGCATGGCCTGGTCACGCGAACCCAGGCCCTGGGTGCTGGCCTGCCACTGCGCCTGGTTGTCCAGTGAGCAGATGGCTTGCAGCACCGGGATATCGCGGCGGAACACCCGCACCTGCGGCGCCTCGGGGTTGGACAGGGCGAAGCCGGTGGTGTTGATGATCAGTGCGGCGTCAGTGTCATCCAGCCAGGCCTGCACCTGATCCAGGCAGGCGGGTTCCTTGAGGCTGGCCACCGCAATCGGCAACGGGTTAAGGCCCTGGCCGAACAGGTGCTCGCAGAAGGTATCGACGAAGGCGGTGTTCGCCGACTGCACATGGTTGCGGTAGAACAGCAGCGCCACCACGGGCGCGTCCGGTTGCCACTGCGCCTGCCAGGAGGCCAGCGTGGCCAGGCTACGCTGCGGGTGATAAAGACCGACACGCGGCAGCGGCTGCGGCTCCTGCCAAGTGTCGTCACGCCCTAGCCAGCGGCTGCCGATGCAGCGGAACAGCTGGCGGGCATTGTCCAGCCCGCCCTGGCGCAGGTACTGCCACAGGCGCTGGCTGTCTTGCTCGGCGACGTTGCCGAGCGCACTCAGCTCCGGGTCGGGCTTGTCGTCACCCGGCACCATGATCACCGTGGCGCCGCGCGCACCCAGCTCCACCAGGCGCTCGACCCCATAGCGCCAGTAGCTCACGCCGCCATGCACCGAGATCAGGATGACCTTGGCATGCTGCAGCACCTGCTCGACGTAATAATCCACCGAGGCGTTGTTGCTCAGTTGCGCCGGGCTGGCCAGGCGCAGACTGGGGTAGTCGTCCGGCAGTTGCCGGGCGGCTTCGGCTAACAGGGAAAGGTGCGAATCACCCGTGCACAGGATCACCAGCTCGGCAGGCGTCTGGCCGAGGTCGGCGATGCTGTCGGCCGGCAGTTGAGCGCCGGGCTGGGTGCGCAGTAAGTGCATGTTCGTTCCGTGGGAGGGGCTTTAGCCGCGACTGGTGGTAGCGCCGTAGGGTGGACTCAGTTATCCGGCGGACTGTTCGCTTCGCTCATGAGTTCGCCCTACGATCGAGTACGCCCTACGCTCCGTATCAGGCCAGCGCCGCCTTCAGCTCGGCTTCGATAGCCGCGCGGTCGAGCTGTTGGCCGATCACCACCAGCCGGCTCAGACGCGGCTCGTCGGCCCGCCAGGCGCGGTCGAAGTGGCGGTCGAAGCGCTGGCCCACGCCCTGCACCAGCAGACGCATCGGTTTGCCAGGGATCGCCGCGAAGCCTTTCACCCGCAGGATGCCGTACTTGGCCACTGCCTCCTTCAACGCGGCGAGCAGGCGCACCTCCTCGGCTTCCGGTAGTTCCACGTGGAACGAGTCGAATTCCTCGTGATCGTGGTCTTCATCTTCGTCGTCGTGATGGGTACGGCGGCTGTCGATATGCAGCTCGGTTTCGCTGTTCAGGCCTAACAGCACGTCCAGCGGCAGCTCGCCGCCGTGCGCCTCGATCACCTTGACCGCTGGCGGCAGTTCCTCGGCCACCTCGGCGCGCACAGCGGCCAGCGCCTCGGCGTCGAGCAGATCAGCCTTGTTGAGGATCACCAGGTCGGCGCTGGCCAGCTGGTCGGCGAACAGCTCGTGCAGCGGCGACTCATGGTCGAGATTGGGGTCGAGCTTGCGCTGCTCGTCCACCTGATCGGGGAAGGCGGCGAAGGTGCCGGCGAGCACCGCCGGGCTGTCGACCACGGTGATCACCGCATCGACCGTGCAGGCGTTGCGGATTTCCGGCCAGTTGAAGGCCTGCACCAGCGGCTTGGGCAGGGCCAGGCCGCTGGTCTCGATGAGGACATGGTCGAGATCGCCGCGGCGCGCCACCAGCTCGCGCATCACCGGGAAGAACTCTTCCTGCACGGTGCAGCACAGGCAGCCGTTGGCCAGCTCGAAGACGCGGCCATTGGCTTCTTCCTCACTGCAGCCGATGGAGCACTGCTTGAGGATCTCGCCATCGATGCCCAGCTCGCCGAACTCGTTGACGATCACCGCGATACGGCGGCCGCCAGCATTGGCCAGCAGGTGGCGCAGCAGGGTGGTTTTGCCGGCACCGAGAAAACCGGTGACGATGGTGACAGGCAGTTTGGCGAGGGTTTTCATGGCGGGCCCCGTGGCGTCGGTAAGTTCGGCGGACGGGTACGCGCAGGCGGGCACACAGGGGCGTGCTGGCCGCGTCGGATCACCCCGTCCGAGCAAATGGCTGGTCAGTTCGAGGCAGGTCTCCTGGCTCACGGTCTGCGCGTTGCGCGTCCTTCACCTTCCCGCTTGAAGCAGTGGTGTATCGAAGGAGTTGCGACCGTTTACAGTTGCGGGGGCAGCCAGGGCATCGACCCTGTTCCCTCTTAGCTCCCCGGCGGCTTGCCGGGAAGAACCTCGAAAGCGAGAAGGCTACGCAGGCCGCGGCGGCCGGTCAATCGCGGTTGACCGCTGACAGGTGCCATGATGAGCTACGTCACCCTCCGACACGAATACCGCTCATGACCGCCAACCACATCGCTCACACCGCCATCGCCAGCAGAGTGGTGGCCGGCCTGGGTTGTCGGCGCGGTTGTGCACAGGACGAGCTGCTCGCCCTGCTGACCCACAGCCTGGCCCAGCATGAGTTGACTGTGGATAACCTCGTTGGGCTGGCCAGCATCGCCCACAAGCACGACGAACCGGGGCTGCGTGAACTGGCCATGCACCTGAATCTGCAGCTGACACTCTTCACTCCCGAAGCGCTCACGCTCCACCAGCCGGAGAAAACCGGCAGTCCCCTCATCCGATCCGTAACGGGAAGCCCCGCTGTGGCTGAGCCCTGCGCCCTTGCCCTGGCCTCACGACTGGGCAAGACAGCCCGTCTGCTGGGCGAGAAAACCCGCACGGCCAACGCCACCTGCGCGTTGGCCACCTTCGATAGAGAACCCGCAGCATGACCGTCTACTTTATCGGCGCCGGCCCCGGCGACCCCGAACTGATCACCGTCAAGGGTCAGCGCCTGATCCGTTCGTGCCCGGTCATTCTGTATGCCGGTTCGCTGGTACCAGAAGCGGTTCTTGCAGGTAATGGCGCCGAAAAGGTGGTCAATACCGCCGAACTTAACCTTGGCGAGATCATCGCACTGCTGCGTCAGGCGCACCAACGTGGCCAGGACGTGGCGCGCGTGCACTCCGGCGACCCATCGCTGTACGGCGCCATCGGCGAGCAGATTCGCGAGCTTCGTGCCCTCGATATCCCCTTCGAGATCATCCCCGGCGTCACCGCCACCGCCGCCTGCGCGGCGCTACTGGAAAGCGAGCTGACCCTGCCGGGCGTCGCCCAGACGGTGATCCTCACCCGCTACGGCACCACTTCGCCGATGCCCGAGGGCGAGCAGTTGCATGACCTGGCGCGGCACCGCGCAACAATGGCCATCCACCTCGGCGTGCGCCATCTGCCGGCCATAGTCGGCGAACTGCTGCCGCACTACGGCGCCGACTGCCCCATCGCGGTTATCCACCGAGCGAGCTGGCCGGATCAGGACTGGGTACTGGGCACCCTGGCAGATATCGAAGAGAAGGTGGCCGCCAAGGACTTTCGCCGTACGGCGCTGATCCTCGTCGGGCGTGTGCTCGACACGGGTGCTTTCGCCGAGTCGGCACTGTACGACGCTGCCCATCGGCATCTCTACCGTCCCGGGCGCGATTGACCTGGCGATAAACTGAACAAATCGCTGAAAGCCTTGTATTCAGAGGCTTTCGATCACTTATCAACAAGAAAGGCGGGACGTTATCCCAGCCTACTGTGGATAGCCATTCGCTGAGGATCAGTTTTTGTACAACTGCCTGAAAGGCCCATTATTAAAGGGCTGTAGCCAGATATAACGAGGATATCCACAGGATGATCCACGCCAATTGTTAGCAACTGTGGATCAGAGCTGTACCTCGACCCGCTTGATACCCAATGCCCGCAACTCCACCATCAGCTCGTTCAGGCTGGAGAAGCTCTCCACCTGCTCGGCTTCGTCCACCAGAAAGAAGCTGCGCCCTGCATCCTTCTTGAAGAATACGATCCATTCGGACGTATTGGCCGGGTTGACCATGACCTGGGTGTCGAACAGCACCCCTTCGTCTGTTCTGCGTTTCACATCTACGCGCTTCATCCTCTCTCCTCTACCAACTTGACTCCATGCGACCCGCACCTGAGCTGGGCCAGTCAGCGGATTTGCCGCCCAGTTTAAGGGATCGAAACACTTACCGGCGCTGGCGACGATCAGACTTAGCGGGCGCAAGATGAAATTCCCGGGAAAGCTCTATATGATTCATATACGAAACATATATGGGGAAGTTTCCATGGGCATCGTCAATATCGATGACGAACTGCACGACCAGATTCGCAGGGCTAGCGCCGTCTCGGGCCGCTCGATCAATGCACAGGCGGGTTTCTGGATTCGCATCGGCATGCTCTGCGAGATGAACCCGACGCTGAGCTTCAATGAGGTGATGGCCGCCGAGATGCGTGCCGCCGGCGTGGTGGTTCCGCCAAGAATGGCGGACGCCTCATGAGCAAGACACCGCAACAGATCGCCCTGATGGCGGAATCCGGCAGGTTGCTCGCGTCCGTGTTCGGCTACCTGGATCGCCTGGATCTGCTCGGCATGTCGACCCTGCAAGTCAACGACCTTGTGGATAACTACATCGTGAGTGAACTCAAGGCGCGTCCGGCGAGCAAGGGGCAGTATGGTTTCGCCTACGCCATGAACACGTCGCGCAACGAAGTGGTGTGCCATGGCGTCCCCAGCGCCGACGATATTCTGCGCGATGGCGATCTGGTGAATTTCGATATCACCCTGGAAAAGAACGGCTACATCGCCGATTCGAGCAAGACCTACCTGATCGGCGAGGTCTCGGACCAGGCTCGTCAGCTCGCCCAAGTAACCTATGAAGCAATGTGCAAAGGCATCGAAGCCGTCAAACCTGGCGCCCGACTCGGCGATATCGGTCATGCCATCGAACGCCATGCCCGCGCCCATCGCTACTCGGTGGTCAAAGAGTACTGCGGCCACGGCATCGGCCGGGAAATGCACGAACCACCCGAAGTGCTGCACTGGGGCAAAGCCGGCACCGGCCTGACGCTGCGCGAAGGCATGACCTTCACCATCGAACCCATGCTCAACCGGGGAACGGAGGATGTACGCACCCTGCGCGACGGCTGGACGGTGGTGACCCGCGATGGTCAGCTCTCGGCGCAATTCGAACATACCGTGGCGGTCACCCGCGACGGCGTTCGCGTGCTTACGCTGCGCCCCGAGGAGCTGCACCTGAGCAGGATTTCGGCGTGACAGAAACGCAAAAGCCCGTCCAGATGGACGGGCTTTGCTTCGCCAGCGGTCTTATTCGACCGTGACGCTCTTGGCCAGATTACGCGGCTGGTCGACGTCGGTGCCCTTGAGTACGGCGACGTAGTACGACAATAGCTGCAGCGGCACGGTGTAGAGGATCGGCGCGAGCAGGTCGTGGATATGCGGCATGGCCACCACATGAGTGCCCTCGCCGTTGCTCATGCCGGCCTGCTGATCAGCGAAGACGATCAGTTCGCCACCCCGTGCACGCACTTCCTGCAGATTGGATTTGAGCTTTTCCAGCAGCTCGTTGTTCGGCGCGACTGTGACCACCGGCATGTCGGCATCCACCAGGGCCAGAGGACCGTGCTTGAGCTCGCCGGCCGGGTAGGCCTCGGCGTGGATGTAGGAGATTTCCTTGAGCTTGAGCGCGCCCTCCATGGCCACCGGATACTGCGCGCCACGGCCGAGGAACAGGCTGTGGTGCTTTTCGGCGAACAGTTCGGCGATCTTCTCCACGGTCTTGTCCATGGCCAGCGCTTCGCCCAGACGGGTCGGCAGGCGCCGCAACTCTTCCACCAGTTCGGCAGCCAGCGCCTTGTCCAGCGTGCCATGCACCTGGCCGAGGGCCAGGGTCAGCAGCATCAGGCCGACCAGCTGGGTGGTGAAGGCCTTGGTCGAGGCCACACCGATTTCCGGGCCGGCCTGAGTCAGCAGGCACAGGTCGGATTCGCGCACCAGCGAGCTGGTGCCGACGTTGCAGATCACCAGGCTGGCCAAGTAGCCGCCCTGACCCGGCGCCTTCTCCTTGGCGTTGCGCAGCGCGGCGAGGGTGTCGGCGGTTTCGCCGGACTGCGAGACGCTGACGAACAGGGTATCGGGCTGCACCACCACCTTGCGGTAGCGGAACTCGCTGGCCACCTCGACCTGGCAGGGAATCCCGGCCAGCTCTTCCAGCCAGTAACGGGCGACCATACCGGCGTGGTAGCTGGTGCCGCAGGCGACGATCTGCACGTTCTTCACCTTGGCGAACAGCTCGGCCGCCTGCGGACCGAAGGCCTGCACCAGCACATGATCGCTGCCCAGGCGACCTTCCAGGGTGCGTTGCACGACCTTGGGCTGCTCGTGGATCTCCTTGAGCATGAAGTGGCGGTACTCGCCCTTGTCGGCCGCCTCGGCGCCCTCATGGTATTGCACGGCTTCACGCTGCACCGGATTGCCGGCGGCATCCCAGATCTGCACGCCGTCACGACGGATTTCGGCGATATCGCCTTCTTCCAGGTACATGAAACGGTCGGTGACCTGGCGCAGGGCCAACTGGTCGGAGGCGAGGAAGTTTTCGCCCAGGCCCAGACCAATCACCAGCGGGCTACCGCTGCGCGCGGCGAGCAGGCGATCCGGCTGCTTGGCACTGATCACGGCCAGGCCATAGGCACCATGCAGTTCCGGAATCGCGGCCTTGAGCGCGGCGCTGAGGTCGCCCAGCTGCTGCAGCTTGTGCTCGAGCAGGTGGACGATGGTTTCGGTGTCGGTATCGGAGCTGAAGACATAGCCCAGGCCCTTGAGGCGCTCACGCAACTCTTCGTGGTTCTCGATGATGCCGTTGTGCACCACGGCCAGCTCGTGCCCGGGCTCTTTACCAGAAAAATGCGGGTGGGCGTTGCGCTCGCTCGGCGCACCGTGGGTGGCCCAGCGGGTGTGGGCGATGCCCAGACGCCCGGCCAACGGCTCGGCCTGCAGCGCGGCATGCAGTTCGCTGACCTTGCCAACACGACGACGGCGATCCAGTGCACCCTGCTCGGTCAGCAGCGCCACACCGGCGCTGTCATAGCCGCGGTATTCCAGGCGCTTGAGGCCTTCTACCAGAACAGCGGTGATATTGCGCTCGGCGATGGCGCCTACGATTCCACACATGGTTGTCTCCTCAAGTTTCCAGCGGCGCGAGGATCAGCTGGATGCCGCGCGCGCGTATTTGTTCGGCCGCCTGGGCATCCAGGCGCTCGTCGGTGATCAGGGTATGCAGGCTGCTCCAGGGCAGCTCCAGATTGGGTATGCGCCGGCCGATCTTGTCGCTCTCGACCATGACGATGACCTCACGGGCCACCTCGGCCATCACCCGCGACAGACCGAGCAGCTCGTTGAAGGTGGTGGTGCCACGCTCCAGATCGATGCCGTCGGCGCCAATGAACAGTTGGTCGAAGTCGTAGGAACGCAGCACCTGTTCGGCCACCTGGCCCTGGAAGGATTCCGAGTGCGGATCCCAGGTACCGCCGGTCATCAGTAGCACCGGCTCATGTTCGATATCGCGTAGCGCATTGGCCACGTTGAGCGAGTTGGTCATCACCACCAGACCGGGCTTGTGGCCAAGCTGCGGGATCATCGCCGCCGTGGTGGTGCCGCTGTCGATGATGATGCGTGCGTGTTCGCGGATGCGCGCCACGCCGGCACGGGCAATCGCCTGCTTGTAGGGAGAAATGGGCTGCGTCGGCTCGCTGATCAGCTCCTGCGGCACCGGCACCGCGCCGCCGTAGCGACGCAGCAGCAGGCCGTTCTTTTCCAGAGCGGCGAGGTCCTTGCGAATGGTCACTTCGCTGGTGGCGAAGTGCTGGGCCAGGGCGTCCACGCTCACTTCGCCCTGCTCGGCGAGCAAGGCGAGGATGGTGTGACGACGTTGCGGCGTGTTGCGCTTCGACATGCTTAAGTTTCGATTCGAAAGATAATGGCGCGAATCAAAACATATGATCGAAAAGCCCGCAAGCGTCCGTCGATCAGTTCAATGTCAGTTTGACCCCGAAGCCGACCAGGCACAGCCCCGCCAGCTTCTCGAGACCACGGGCGATACGCGGGTTGGAGCGCATGCGCTCGGCGAGAAAGTGCGTCAGCAGTACGACGAGCAAGCCGTAGAGAAAGGTCAGCACCATGATGGTCACGGCCATGAAACCGAACGTAATCAAGCCCTGATGCCGCTGCGGATCGATGAACAGCGGAAAGAAGGCCATGTAGAAAATAATCGCCTTGGGGTTGAAAACGGTGATCACCAGGGTCTGCCACAGGTATTGGCGTGGCTTGATCTCCAGCGTCGGCGCGGCCCCCGGCTTGGCCAGGATCATGCGCAGGCCGAGGTAGACCAGATAGCCGGCGCCAAGCCATTGCACCAGATGGAAGGCTGCCGGATAGGCCTTGAGTAGCGCGGCGACACCGGCTACCGCCAACCACAGCAACACCTGATCACCGAAGATGATGCCGAAAGTCGAGGCCAGACCACCGCGGATGCCGCCCTTGCCCGTGGAGAGAATCAAGGCCAGGTTACCCGGCCCGGGAATGGCCAGAAGAATGATGAAGGCCACCACGAAGGCAGCGTAATCCGTCACACCGAGCATACAGGACTGTCTCCGGCAAGTTATCCACAGGCCTGGTCGGCCTGAACGGGTTCATTTCTTGGCTGGGCGTTTCCAGCCTTCGATATTGCGCTGCTTGGCCCGCCCCACTGCCAGCGTATTGGCCGGCACGTCGCTGGTCACTACCGAACCGGCACCGGTGGTCGCACGGTCACCCAGCGTGACCGGTGCGACCAGCGCACTGTTGGAGCCGATGAATACGTCCTCGCCCATGATGGTGCGGAACTTGTTGGCACCGTCGTAGTTACAGGTGATGGTGCCGGCGCCGATATTGGTGCGCGCACCGATCTCGGCATCGCCCAGGTAGCTCAGGTGGCCGGCCTTGGCGCCCTCCCCCAGCACGGCGTTCTTCAGCTCGACGAAGTTACCCACATGAGCCTTGGCGCCTAGTTTGGTGCCGGGACGCAGGCGGGCGAACGGACCACAGTCGGCGCCCTCGCCCATCTCGGCACCTTCCAGGTGGCTGTTGGCCTTGACGATGGCGCCCTTGCGCAGCACCGAGTCCTTGATCACGCAGTTGGGGCCGATCTGCACATCGTCCTCGATCACTACCTTGCCTTCGAGGATGACGTTGATGTCGATGGTCACGTCGCGGCCAATGCTGACTTCGCCACGCACATCGAAGCGATGCGGATCGCGCAGGGTGACGCCCTGGGCCATCAGGCGGCGGGCCATGCGCTGCTGGTAATGGCATTCGAGCTGCGCGAGCTGGATGCGGTCGTTGGCACCCAGCACTTCCATCTCGTCGGCGGCACGCTCGGTGGCCACGGTCAGGCCGTCGGCCACGGCCATGGCGATCACGTCGGTCAGGTAGTACTCGCCCTGGGCGTTACTGTTGGACAGACGCCCCAGCCAGTCGGCCAGGCGCTTGCCCGGTACGGCGAGGATGCCGGTATTGCCTTCGCGGATCTGCCGCTGCGCCTCGCTGGCGTCCTTGTGCTCGACGATGGCCTGCACCACGCCGGCCTCATCACGGACGATACGGCCGTAGCCGGTCGGGTCAGCCAGCTCGACGGTGAGCAGGCCCAACTGATCATCGCTGACCAGGGCCAGCAGGCGCTGCAGGGTGGCAGGCTCGATCAGCGGCACGTCGCCATAGAGAATCAGCACGCGCTCGGCGCTGAGCTGCGGCAGAGCCTGAGCCACGGCATGGCCGGTACCCAGCTGCTCGGCCTGGATGACGAAACTCAGGCCATCGGCGGCCAGGCGCTCGCGCACGGTGTCGGCGCCATGCCCGATCACCACCTGGATGCTCTGCGGCTGCAGGCTGCGTGCGGTGTCGATGACATGCCCGAGCATGGGTTTGTCGGCGACCGGGTGCAGTACCTTGGGCAGCGCCGAACGCATGCGCGTGCCCTGGCCAGCGGCAAGAATGACGATATCCAGACTCATAGAAAGCTCCTTGCTGGGCAAGAGTTGGCCGCGGCCAGAGAGCCGCGCGAAGAAAGCGCTATTTTGCCAGAAACGCAAAGGGGCGACCTAAGTCGCCCCTTTGCGTGATACCGCGATACGCGATCAGCGGCTGCGGCCGCCGAACTTCTTGCGCATCTCTTCGATGGTGCGCAGCTGGGCAGCAGCCTCGGCCAGGCGTGCCGAAGCACTGCCGTAGTCGAACTCGGTGCCCTTCTCGCTCAGCGCCTTCTCGGCCGCCTTGCGCGCTTCGATGGCAGCGGCTTCATCCAGGTCGCCGGCACGAACAGCGGTGTCGGCAAGAACCTTCACCATGCTCGGCTGAACTTCCAGGAAGCCACCGGAGATGTAGAACACCTCCTCGGTGCCACCCTGCTTGATCACTCGCACCGGACCCGGCTTGAGATCGGTCAGCAGCGGGGTGTGGCCCGGCAGGATACCCAGGTCACCGAGGTGACCGTGGGCGATGACCATTTCCACCAGCCCCGAGAACAGCTCTTCTTCCGCACTGACGATATCGCAGTGGACTGACATAGCCATAACAATGCCTCGGTTGAGAGGCCGGATCGGGCTGCTGCCCGCTCCGGCCTGGACGCCCTCTAGAGGGCGCACCCGTTACTTACAGTTTCTTGGCTTTCTCGATGGCTTCGTCGATACCGCCTACCATGTAGAACGCTTGTTCCGGCAGGTGGTCGTAGTCGCCTTTGAGAATGCCGCTGAAGCCGGCAATGGTGTCCTTCAGGGACACATACTTGCCCGGGGCACCGGTGAAGACTTCAGCCACGAAGAACGGCTGGGACAGGAAGCGCTGGATCTTACGAGCGCGCGATACCAGCTGCTTGTCGTCTTCGGACAGTTCGTCCATACCCAGGATCGCGATGATGTCCTTCAGCTCCTTGTAGCGCTGCAGAACATACTGAACGCCACGAGCGGTCTCGTAGTGCTCCTGGCCGATCACGTTCGGGTCCAGCTGACGGCTGGTGGAGTCCAGCGGGTCAACGGCCGGGTAGATACCCAGGGAAGCGATGTCACGGGACAGTACGACGGTGGCGTCCAAGTGGGCGAAGGTGGTCGCCGGGCTCGGGTCGGTCAGGTCGTCCGCAGGTACGTATACAGCCTGGATCGAGGTGATCGAGCCTTTCTTGGTGGAGGTAATACGCTCCTGCAGAACGCCCATCTCCTCAGCCAGAGTCGGCTGGTAACCTACTGCCGACGGCATACGGCCGAGCAGTGCGGATACTTCGGTACCGGCCAGGGTGTAACGGTAGATGTTGTCGACGAACAACAGAACGTCACGACCTTCGTCACGGAACTTCTCGGCCATGGTCAGGCCGGTCAGTGCTACGCGCAGACGGTTGCCTGGCGGCTCGTTCATCTGACCGTAGACCAGGGCTACCTTGTCGAGAACGTTGGAGTCCTTCATCTCGTGGTAGAAGTCGTTACCCTCACGAGTACGCTCACCCACACCGGCGAACACGGAATAACCGCTGTGCTCGATGGCGATGTTACGGATCAGTTCCATCATGTTCACGGTCTTGCCGACACCGGCACCACCGAACAGACCGACTTTACCGCCCTTGGCGAACGGGCAGACCAGGTCGATAACCTTGATGCCAGTTTCCAGCAGCTCGTTGGAGCCAGCTTGTTCGGCATAGCTCGGCGCAGGGCGGTGGATTTCCCACTGCTCTTCTTCACCGATGGGGCCGGCTTCGTCGATCGGGTTGCCCAGCACGTCCATGATCCGGCCCAGGGTCGCTTTACCGACCGGTACGGAGATGGCCTTGCCAGAGCTGTTGACGTCCAGGCCACGCTTGAGGCCTTCGGTCGAACCCATCGCAATGGTACGTACCACGCCGTCGCCCAGCTGCTGCTGAACTTCCAGGGTGGTTTCGGCGCCAACTACTTTCAGCGCTTCATAAACACTCGGCACCTTGTCACGCGGAAATTCCACGTCGATGACGGCGCCGATGATTTGAACGATACGTCCGCTACTCATCTTTGGTTCCTCTGAATATTTGAACCGTTCTTAAACCGCGGCAGCGCCGCCGACGATTTCCGAAATTTCCTGGGTGATCGCTGCCTGACGAGCCTTGTTGTAAACCAGCTGCAGGTCTTTGATGAGATCACCGGCGTTGTCGGTTGCGTTCTTCATCGCGATCATCCGCGCAGCCTGTTCGCACGCGCTGTTCTCGACCACGGACTGATAGACCTGCGACTCGATGTAGCGTACCAGCAGCGCATCCAGCAATTGCTGGGCGTCCGGCTCATACACGTAGTCCCACAGACCTTTCTGCACGCCTTGCGCATCGCTCGCGGCCAGCGGCAACAACTGCTGCACTTCCGGCTTCTGCGTCATGGTGTTGACGAACTTGTTCGACACCAGATACAGACGGTCGATACGGCCCTCGGCGTAGGCATCCAGCACGACCTTGACGCTACCGATCAGGTCGTTGATGGACGGCTCTTCACCCAGCTTGCTGATGGCGGCAACCACGTTGCCCCCGTTGCTGCGGAAGAAGCTCGCGCCCTTGCTGCCCACCACGCAGAAATCAGCCTCGACCTTCTGGTCGCGCCATTCCTTCAGGCTTCTGAGCAGCGCCTTGAACAGGTTGATGTTCAAGCCACCACACAGACCACGGTCCGAGGTCACCACGATATAACCGACGCGCTTTACATCACGCTCCACCATGAACGAGTGGCGGTATTCCGGGTTCGCCTTGGCCAGGTGACCAATCACCTGACGAATACGCTCAGCGTAGGGGCGACCGGCAGCCATGCGCTGTTGAGCCTTGCGCATTTTGCTGACCGCCACTTTTTCCATGGCGCTGGTGATCTTTTGCGTGCTTTTGATGCTCGCAATCTTGCTGCGAATCTCTTTTGCGCCTGCCATTTCACACCTTTTGGTTCAAGCAGGCGGGGGCCGAAGCCCCCGCTGCGGTTACCAGGTTTGGGTGGCCTTGAACTTCTCGATACCGGCTTTCAGGCCAGCGTCGATTTCGTCGTTGAAGTCACCCTTCTCGTTGATCTTCGCCATCAGGTCGGCGTGATCACGCTTGAAGAAGGCGATCAGGGCCTGCTCGAAGCTGATGATCTTGGCGACTTCGACGTCCTGCAGGAAGCCACGCTCGGCTGCGTACAGGGACACCGACATTTCGGCAATGGACATCGGCGCATACTGCTTCTGCTTCATCAGCTCGGTTACGCGCTGACCATGCTCGAGCTGCTTGCGGGTGGCTTCGTCCAGGTCAGAAGCGAACTGGGCGAATGCCGCCAGTTCACGGTACTGAGCCAGAGCGGTACGGATACCACCGGAAAGCTTCTTGATGATCTTGGTCTGAGCCGCGCCACCGACACGGGATACCGAGATACCGGCGTTGACGGCCGGACGGATACCCGAGTTGAACATGGCCGATTCCAGGAAGATCTGACCGTCGGTGATCGAGATCACGTTGGTCGGAACGAACGCGGAAACGTCACCGGCCTGGGTTTCGATGATCGGCAGAGCGGTCAGCGAGCCGGTCTTGCCCTTCACGGCGCCATTGGTGAACTTCTCGACGTACTCTTCGGAAACGCGGGAAGCGCGCTCCAGCAGACGGCTGTGGAGATAGAACACGTCGCCCGGGTAGGCTTCACGGCCTGGCGGACGGCGCAGCAGCAGGGAGATCTGACGGTAGGCAACGGCCTGCTTGGACAGGTCGTCGTACACGATCAGGGCATCTTCACCGCGGTCGCGGAAGTATTCACCCATGGTGCAACCGGAGTACGGCGCGAGGAACTGCAGGGCAGCGGATTCGGAAGCCGAAGCTGCAACCACGATGGTGTTGGCCAGGGCGCCAGCTTCTTCCAGCTTGCGGACCACGTTGGCAATGGTCGATTGCTTCTGACCAATGGCGACGTAGACGCAACGGATACCGCTGTCTTTCTGGTTGATGATGGCGTCGACGGCCAGAGCAGTCTTACCGATCTGACGGTCACCGATGATCAGCTCACGCTGGCCACGGCCTACCGGGATCATGGCATCGACCGACTTGTAACCGGTCTGCACCGGCTGGTCGACCGACTTACGCCAGATCACGCCCGGCGCAACCTTTTCAACGGCGTCAGTAGCGGCGGCGTTGATCGGGCCTTTGCCATCGATAGGGTTGCCCAGTGCGTCAACGACGCGCCCCAGCAGCTCCGGACCAACCGGAACTTCCAGGATGCGACCGGTGCACTTGGCGCTCATGCCTTCGGCGAGGGTCAGGTAACCACCCAGTACTACGGCACCTACGGAGTCTTGCTCCAGGTTCAGGGCCATGCCGTACACGCCACCAGGGAATTCGATCATCTCACCGTACATGACGTCGGCGAGGCCGTAGATGCGCACGATACCGTCGGAAACGCTGACGATGGTGCCTTCATTACGGGCTTGAGCGGATACATCAAGCGACTCAATGCGCTGCTTGATGATTTCGCTAATTTCGGAAGGATTCAATTGCTGCATGCCAGTTCCCTCAAATCAGGATTTCAACGCTTCGGCCAGCTTGTTCAGCTTGCCGCGGACCGAACCGTCGATGACCAGGTCACCTGCACGAATGACAACACCGCCGATCAGGGCGGGATTGACCACGGGCGTGGGCTGGACGGTGCGATCGAGCCGCTTGGAAAGGGCGGCAGCCAGAGTTTGCAATTGCTCAGCACTGAGCTCGAAAGCCGACTCGACCTCGACATCGAGGGCGCGTTCGGCTTCAGCCTTCAGCACTGCGAATTGTTCGCGTACCACCGGCAACAGCGACAGTCGGTCGTTGCTGCCCAGCGAGCGCAGGAAGTTGCTGAACGAAGCGTCGATGTGACCGGCACAGAGCTGCGCCAGCACATTGACTTTCTGCTCATCGGTCAACGCCGGGTTGACCAACTGCTGAGCCATGGCCGGCGCTTGAACCGCGGCCGCGGATAGCGACAGCATGTTCAACCAGGCATCGGCCTGCTGTGCAGCACTGGCAAACTCAAACGCAGCTTTCGCGTAGGGCCGAGCGAGCGTGTTGGTATTGATCATCGCGAGCCTCGCTTAGAGTTGAGAGGCCAGTTTTGCGACCAGATCGTTGTGCGCAGCGCCGTCCACGGAGGACTGCAGGATCTTCTCGGCGCCGGTGACAGCCAGAGCTGCTACCTGTGCACGCAGTTGATCCTTGGCACGGTTCACTTCCAGATCGATTTCGGCTTTGGCGCCAACAATCAGCTTTTCACCTTCAGAGCGGGCCTGGGCCTTGGCTTCTTCGACGATTGCGTTGGCGGTCTTGTTCGCCCGATCGAGAATCTCGGCAGCTTGCTCTTTGGTTTCACGAAGCATCTGGGCAGCGCGTTCCTGGGCCAACTGCAGATCGCGCTCAGCGCGCCCGGCAGCATCCAGACCTTCTGCGATTTTCTTCTGGCGTTCCTGCATGGCCAGCGTCAGCGGCGGCCATACGAACTTCATGCAGAACCAGACGAAAATAGCGAAGGCAATCGTTTGACCGAACAGGGTCAGGTTAATGTTCACAGCGATTTACCTCGTGCTATCTCGTGTTCAGGGAAGAAAAGCCTGAAGAGGCAGCACTCATCATGCTGCCTCGAACTCAGGAACTCTTAACCCGCGACAACGAAGATCAGGTACATCGCGATACCAACACCGATCATCGGAACGGCGTCGAGCAGACCGGCCATCAGGAAGGTCTTGGTTTGCAGCTGCGGGCCCAGCTCAGGCTGGCGAGCGGTGGATTCCAGCAGCTTGCCGCCCAGCAGGGCGAAGCCGATACCGGTACCCAGGGCACCCAGACCGATCATGATGGCAGCGGCGATGTAGACGAGTTCCATAGTTAGCTCCAGAGTTTTTAGAGGTTAAGGTTACGAGTTAGGGGTTTTCGGGTTTTTCGATGTCGATCAGTGGTGATCTTCGTGCGCAGCACTCAGATAAACCACGGTCAGCACCATGAAAATGAACGCCTGCAGCGGAATGACCAGGATGTGGAAGATAGCCCATGGCACGTTGAGCCCCCACTGAACGTAGAAGGGCAGCAGCGCGATCAGGATAAACACCACTTCACCGGCATACATGTTGCCGAACAGACGCAGGGCCAGGCTCAACGGCTTGGTCAGCAGGCCGATGATTTCCAGGAACAGGTTGAAAGGAATCAGCGCCCAGTGATTGAACGGGGTGAACGACAGTTCCTTGGTAAAGCCACCGATGCCCTTGACCTTGATGCTGTAGAAGATGATCAGCAGGAACACGCCCAGGGAGATACCGAAAGTACCGTTAGGGTCGGCGGTGGGGACGATCTTGAAGTACGGCAGGCCCATGGCATGCGCCAGGCCAGGAATGTAGTCGACCGGGATCCACTTCAGGCTGTTCATCAGGAACACCCAGACGAAGATGGTCAGGGCCAGCGGCGCAACCAGCGGGTTCTTGCCGTGGAAGGTGTCCTTGACGATGCCCTGGACGAACTCGATGCACATCTCGGCCATGTTCTGCAGACCGGTCGGTACGCCGGTAACGGCGCGCTTGGCGGCAATGCGGAACAGGGTGATGAAGATCAGGCCCATGAACAGCGACCAGCCCAGGGTGTCCACATGGACAGCCCAGAAGCCCATCGCTTTCACCTCTTCCGGGGTCTGGGCAATGATCCAGCCCTTATCCGGGTGAGAGCCGTAGACCAGGTTCTGCAGGTGATGCTGGATATATTCTGCTGGGGTATCAGCCATAAACGCCTCAAACGGTCCAATGCTTCAGAAAACTTTCATGAGTAGGGGGGCACAGGCTGCAGCCAGAAGGCCAAGCAGATAACCGATGAACAGCTGCATCGGTGCAAGTGGTTCAACCCCTACGAACGCCAGTGCAAACAGCACTGCCGTGATAATCCATTTACCCATGGCCCCGGCCCAGATCGACTGGACGATGGCTCGGGCCGAACGCGCGCCAAAGTAACGAAAGGCCTTGAATGCGAAATACGCGTTGGCCAGCAGGGCGATCAGCCCTCCCAGCAATGCCGAATAGGCCGCGACCCATCCGCCACTGACGGCAAAAATCACTGCAATCACAGCCGTCACGATGGCCTGAAGAATCAGGATCGGAAAACCTGGCTGACGATGAAACGGGACCTTACTGGGGATGCCCATCGACCTCTCCCTGCAAGGCGCCGAAACCCGGCCTGTAGCCGACAAAATTGCGCGGCGAGTATAGGGTTCAGCCTGCGCTCGATCAACCGTGCTGTAGTAGGAGAGAAGTAGGACTACAGACTGAATTGTTTCAACGAATGTGCGCCAGTACACCCTGCAATTCGTCGAGGGAGTTGTAGCGAATCACCAACTGCCCTTTGCCCTTGCTGCCGTGCTTGATCTGCACGGGCGAGCCCAGACGCTCTGCGAGCTTCTGCTCCAGGCGACTGATGTCCGGGTCGGCCTTGGCTTTGGCCGGGGCAGGTTTGGCGCTCAGCCACTGGCGCACCAGAGCCTCGGTCTGACGAACGGTCAGGCCACGTGCGACAACATGTCGCGCGGCTTCGACCTGCTGTTCGAGGGGCAAACCGAGCAGGGCACGGGCATGCCCCATCTCCAGATCGCCGTGGGAAAGCAGGGTCTTGATCTCCTCCGGCAAGGCGATCAGGCGCAGCAGGTTGGTGATGGTGACGCGAGATTTACCCACGGCATCGGCGACCTGTTGCTGAGTCAGCTCGAATTCCTGCTGCAGGCGCTGCAGGGCGACGGCTTCCTCGATAGGGTTGAGGTCTTCGCGCTGGATGTTCTCGATCAGCGCCATGGCGATCGCCGCTTCATCCGGCAGCTCACGGACCATGGCCGGAATCTTGTCCTGACCGGCCAGCTGGCTGGCACGCCAACGGCGTTCACCGGCGACGATCTCGAAACGACCACCGCCGATGGGGCGCAGGACGATGGGCTGCATCACACCCTGGGCACGAATGGAGGCGGCGAGCTCTTCCAGAGCGGTCTGGTCCATGTCACGACGCGGCTGGTACTTGCCACGCTGGATCAGTTCCAGGGGCACGTATTGCAGTTCACGGGTGTCGACCTGGGCGGCCTCTTCCTGCAGTGCATTGACGGTATTGCCGCCGAGCAGTGCGTCCAGACCTCGACCCAGACCTCGTTTCTTCGCAGCCATGCGGATGTTCCTTAAGCGGTAGCGGTTTTCGCGGCGGCGCGCTGACGGCGCACCAGCTCGCCGGCCAATGCCAAGTAGGCGATGGCACCACGGGATTGTTTGTCGTAGACCAGCGCCGGCATGCCGAAGCTCGGTGCTTCGGCCAGACGCACGTTGCGCGGGATCACAGCGTCATACAGCTTGTCGCCGAAGTGCTGCTTGAGCTGAGCCGTGACGTCATTGGTCAGGCTGATGCGCGGGTCGTACATGGTGCGCAGCAGACCTTCGATCTGCAGCTTGGGATTGAGCAGCTGGGCGATGCGCTGGATGCTGTTGACCAGGTCGGAAAGCCCCTCGAGCGCGTAGTACTCGCACTGCATGGGGATGATCACGCCATCGGCGGCGACCAGGGCGTTGATGGTCAGCATGTTCAGCGATGGCGGGCAGTCGATGAGGATGTAGTCGTAGTTCTCGCGGATCGGCGCCAGGGCATAACGCAGGCGGCTTTCCTTCATCTTCATCTCGAGCAGGGCGACTTCCGCGGCAGTCAGGTCACGGTTGGCCGGCAGCAGCTGGTAGCCGCCGTGCTCGGAGAACTGCATGGCCTGGCTCAGGTCGCACTCGCCGATCAGCACGTCGTAGATCGAGTGCTCAAGACCGTGTTTGTCGACACCGCTGCCCATGGTCGCGTTGCCCTGCGGGTCGAGGTCGATCAGCAGCACGCGGCGCTTGGTCGCCACCAGTGAAGCGGCCAGGTTGATGCACGTCGTGGTTTTGCCCACGCCGCCTTTCTGATTGGCGATCGCGAATACCTTGGCCATCTTCTTTCCCCTTAGACCGAGCGACGCAGTATCAACAGATGGCGTTGGCCTTGGCAACCGGGAACCCGCAACACATGCGTGGCGCTGAGACGGAAGTCCGTCGGCAGGGCCTGCAATTCGTCATCCGGGTGCACGCCTTTCATCGCCAGCCACTGGGTGTCGACGCTGCCGAGGTGGCGCGTCCAGTTGCTGAAGTCTTCCAGGCTGCTGAACGCGCGCGAGCTGATGCCATCGAAAGGCTGCTCGGGGCGATACGCTTCGACCCGGTTGTGGACAACCTCGAGGTTGGCGAGTTTCAGCTCCAGCTTCACCTGCACCAGAAAACGGGTTTTCTTGCCGTTGGAGTCGAGCAGGGTGAAACGCCGCTCGGGGAACATGATCGCCAGCGGCACGCCGGGCATGCCGCCGCCACTGCCAACATCCAGCCAGTTATCCCCAAGCTCGGCCACGAACGGCACCACCGACAGGCTGTCGAGCAGGTGGCGCGAGACCATCTCGTCGGGATCACGCACCGCGGTGAGGTTGTAGGCCTTGTTCCACTTGATCAGCAGGCCCAGATAGGCGAGCAGTTGTTCCTGCTGCTGCGCGCTGAGTTCGATACCCAGCTCGCGGGCCCCCTGCCGCAGTTCTTCGGCGTGACGCTGAGTGACCGACATCAGGCGCTCTGCTCCAGCTTCTGCCCGGCGCTGCGTTTTTTCAGGTGAATCAGCAGCAGGGAAATCGCCGCCGGGGTAACCCCGGGGATCCGTGAAGCCTGGCCAAGCGTGGCCGGGCGGGTGCTGCCGAGCTTGAACTGGATCTCCTTGGACAGCCCGGAGATCGAGGCATAGTCCAGATCATCCGGCAGCTTGGTGTCCTCGCTGGCTCGCAGCTTGGCGATCTCGTCCTGCTGGCGGTCGATGTAGCCAGCGTACTTGGTCTTGATCTCGACCTGCTCAGCCACCTGGTTATCCACAACCGGCGCGTCGGTCAGTTCGACCAGGGTGGCGTAGTCGATCTCCGGGCGAGCCAGTAGGTTGAGCAGGTTGTATTCGTGGGCCAGCGGTGTACCGAAACGCGCGGCGATGGCATCACCCTGCGGCGTGCCCGGGCGCACCCAGGTGCTCTTCAGGCGCTGCTCTTCCTGGACGATACCTTCACGCTTGGCCTCGAAAGCGGCCCAGCGCTCGTCGTCGATCAGCCCCAGCTCGCGGCCTTTCTCGGTCAGGCGCAGGTCGGCGTTGTCCTCGCGCAGGATCAGCCGGTACTCGGCGCGCGAGGTGAACATGCGGTACGGCTCCTGGGTGCCGAGGGTGATCAGGTCGTCGACCAGCACGCCGATGTAGGCTTCGTCACGACGCGGGCACCAGGCTTCCTTGCCCTGCGCGCGCAGGGCCGCGTTGCAGCCCGCCAGCAGGCCTTGAGCACCGGCTTCTTCGTAGCCGGTGGTGCCATTGATCTGGCCAGCGAAGAACAGGCCGGCGATAACCTTGGTTTCCAGGCTGTACTTGAGATCGCGCGGGTCGAAGTAGTCGTACTCGATGGCATAGCCCGGCCGCACGATATGGGCGTTCTCCATGCCACGGATGCTGCGCACGATCTGCAGCTGCACGTCGAACGGCAGCGAGGTCGAGATGCCATTGGGATACAGCTCGTGAGTGGTCAAGCCTTCCGGCTCGATGAACACCTGATGACTGTCCTTGTCGGCGAAGCGATGGATCTTGTCCTCGATCGACGGGCAGTAGCGCGGGCCTACACCTTCGATCACACCGGAATACATCGGCGAGCGGTCGAGGTTGGCGGCGATTATCTCGTGGGTACGCGCGTTGGTGTGAGTGATCCAGCAACTGATCTGCTTGGGCTGGTGCTCACGCTTGCCGAGGAAGGACATCAACGGCGTGGGGGTATCACCCGGTTGCTCGGTCATTACCGAGAAATCCACCGAACGGCCATCGATGCGCGGCGGCGTACCGGTCTTCAGGCGACCGACGCGCAGTGGCAACTCACGCAGGCGATGTGCCAGGGCGATGGAGGGCGGATCACCCGCTCGGCCGCCTGAGTAGTTCTGCAGACCAATGTGGATAAGTCCGCCGAGGAATGTGCCTGTGGTCAACACCACGGAATCCGCATGAAACCTGAGCCCCATCTGGGTGACCACGCCTTTGACTGCGGCGTTTTCCACAATCAGGTCATCAGCCGCCTGTTGAAAAATCCACAGGTTGGCCTGGTTTTCCAGAATCTGGCGAACAGCTGCTTTGTAGAGCACGCGGTCGGCCTGCGCGCGGGTCGCACGTACGGCAGGGCCTTTGCGGCTGTTGAGGATACGGAACTGGATACCGCCCTTGTCGGTAGCGATGGCCATGGCGCCGCCGAGGGCATCGATTTCCTTGACCAGATGGCTCTTGCCGATCCCGCCGATAGCCGGGTTGCAGCTCATCTGGCCGAGGGTCTCGACATTGTGGGTGAGCAGCAGGGTCTTCACGCCCATGCGTGCTGCAGCAAGGGCTGCTTCGGTACCGGCATGACCGCCGCCGATCACGATCACGTCAAAACGGGAAGGGAAATCCACCACGCACCTCGTGCCTGTTGAGAATGGGTCTGAAAGAAAGGCGGCAAGTATAGGGACTTCAGCCTGCTGAATGAAGCCTTCTGCACAAAAAATAGCCAGCTGCTTGGTTGTGTACCTCTCTCCTCGAGCCTTTACCTGATGACCCCTTCCTGGTGAAAAGTACGCTCAGGCTTATAAAGAATAAAAAAGAGAGAATTTTTATAAAGCTTGTTCTTTATGTTTATGTATAGAGCGAGCCTTTTCTGTGGATAAAGCTTTACAAGCCTTGCTGCTACTGGTGTACAGCGAATGATAAGCCTGTGTCATTCCTGCTCGGTTCCGCTGGGCAAGCTGCTGAACCACTGTGGATGAAAGTGCTAGTTACCCACAGGGGCAGTTACGCCCAGCTTTGTCATAGGGTTATGGGCAGGGCTCAAGGGCTGTTTTCCACAGGGTTTATTTCGGCATGAATAACTCTTCAGAGCACCCGGATTTAGGCTGAAAATCGGCATTGTCAAAGTGCCGTGTCAGCCCGAGACGCAGCCGGTTTCTGGCCTGCAGTTCGTAGCCCGGATGAAATCCGGGGAGGCAGGAAGAGGCGGATTGACGGCGCGACCTATGCTCTTTTCGCGGATAAATCCGCTCCTACAGGCTAGCTGTGGATAAGAGGATGGTGAGTGCAGAGCGCTTGAGTATGTGGCTTCACTTGCCGATGCAGAAGCTGGAGAAGATGCGCCCCAGCAGGTCATCGGAGCTGAAGGCGCCAGTGATCTCGCCCAGAGCTTGTTGGGCCATACGCAGATCCTCGGCTAGCAGCTCGCCAGCGCCCATCAGGGTGAGCTGATTGCGGCCGTGCTCGAGGTGCTGCTCGGCCTGATGCAGCGCTTCGAGGTGGCGGCGGCGGGCGCTGAAGCCGCTCTCTGCGGTCTGTTGATAACCCATGCAGGCCTTCAGGTGCTCGCGCAGCAGATCGAGGCCATCGGCAGATTTGGCCGACAGGCTGAGGGTGACGTGGCCATCGGCACTGGTTTGCAGCGCTACCGCTTCGCCGGATAGATCGGCCTTGTTGCGGATCAGGGTGACGCGCGCAGGATCCGGGCGTTGCTCGAGAAACTCCGGCCACAGGGCGAAGGGATCGGCCGCTTCCGGCGCGGTGGAGTCCACCATCAGTAGTACGCGATCGGCCTCGCCGATGGCCTTGAGCGCACGCTCCACGCCGATGCGCTCGACCTGATCGTCGGTATCGCGCAGACCCGCTGTATCGACCACGTGCAGGGGCATGCCGTCGATGTGGATATGTTCGCGCAGCACATCGCGGGTGGTGCCGGCGATATCGGTGACGATGGCCGCTTCGCGCCCGGCCAGGGCATTGAGCAGGCTGGATTTGCCGGCATTGGGCCGGCCGGCTATGACCACGGTCATGCCGTCGCGCAGCAGGGCGCCCTGGCCCGCTTCGCGCAATACTGTGGATAAGTCGGCGCGCACGCCGTCGAGCTGGCTCAGCACATGGCCATCGGCGAGAAAGTCGATCTCTTCCTCGGGGAAGTCGATGGCGGCTTCGACGTAGATGCGTAGCTGGATCAAAGACTCGGTCAGTGCATGCACGCGTTTGGAGAACTCGCCCTGCAGCGAACGCAACGCATTGCGTGCGGCCTGTTCGGAGCTGGCTTCGATCAGATCGGCGATGGCCTCGGCCTGAGCCAGGTCGAGCTTGTCATTGAGGAAGGCGCGTTCGCTGAACTCACCAGGACGCGCCAGGCGTGCCCCCAGCGCCATGCAGCGGCGCAGCAGCAGATCGAGCACCACCGGGCCACCGTGGCCCTGAAGTTCCAGTACGTCTTCACCAGTGAAGGAGTTGGGGCCAGGAAAGTAGATGGCCAGACCTTCATCCAGGGTCATCTCGCTCTCGCCATAGAACGGCCCGTGATGAGCGAAGCGCGGCTTCAACTCGCGTCGGCAGATGGCCTGAGCCAATTGACCTGCGAGAGGACCGGATACCCGCACGATGCCCACACCACCCCGACCCTGGGCAGTGGCGACGGCGGCAATGGTATCTCGGGCATGGTTCATGGCGGTTTACTCGATGCGTACGGCTGAATATGGGAGCGAGGGGGAAGCCTGATTCTCTGTTCGCGAAGCTTGTGGATACAGAGATTCGCGAGCAGAGCTCGCTCCTCCGACAAATGTTTGGATAGCAAAACGCCCCAATCATGGGGCGTTTGCTTGATGCTTGGAAGCCTTGGCGAATCAGGCGTTGGCCGGTTTTGCTGCCGCTTCGATCTTGCGCGTAATGTACCACTGCTGGGCGATGGAGAGGCAGTTGTTGACCACCCAGTACAGCACCAGACCAGCCGGGAACCACAGGAAGAAGAAGGTGAAGATGATCGGCATCAGCTTCAGCACGCGGGCCTGCATGGGGTCCGGCGGCGTCGGGTTGAGCTGCTGCTGGATGAACATGGTCGCGCCCATGATGATCGGCAGGATGAAGAACGGATCCTTGATCGACAGGTCAGTGATCCACAGCAGCCAGGGCGCCTGACGCATCTCGACCGATTCCAGCAGTACCCAGTACAGGGCGAGGAACACCGGCATCTGCACCAGGATCGGCAAGCAGCCGCCCAGCGGGTTGATCTTCTCCTTCTTGTACAGCTCCATCATCGCCTGGGACATCTTCTGGCGGTCGTCGCCGAACTGCTCCTTCAGCGCCTGCAGTTTCGGCGATACGGCACGCATACGCGCCATGGAGCGGTAGCTGGCAGCCGACAGCGGGAAGAAGATCAGCTTGATGATGATGGTCAGGACGATGATCGACCAACCCCAGTTGCCGAGCACGCCATGGATCACTTCCAGCAGCCAGAAGATCGGCTGCGCGAGGAACCACAGGAAGCCGTAGTCGACGGTCAGCTCCAGACCCGGGGACAGGGTGCCCAGGTGCTCCTGCAGCTTGGGACCGGCATAGAGGATCGCGCCAGTTTCGCCCTGCGCGCCGGCAGCGACCTGCACGGACGGGCCGGTAAAGCCGACGATGTAGTTACCCTGGCTGTCCTTGCGGGTCTGTACCAGGTTGGTGCTGTCCTTGCTCGGCACCCAGGCAGTGACGAAGTAGTGCTGCAGCCATGCGACCCAGCCGCCCTGTACGGTTTCCTTGAAGGACTGCTTGTCGATGTCCTTCATCGACACCTTCTTGTACGGCTCGTCGGCGGTCCACAGTGCCGCGCCGAGGTAGGTAGCGGTGCCGGTAGCGGTGGTCGAAGACGGGTCGCCGCTGTTGTCGCGCTTGAGCTGGGCGAACAGGTTGCCGCTCCAGGCTTGCGCGCTCTGGTTGTCGATCAGGTAACGCACGTCGACCTGATAGGCGGACGGATCGACGCAGCCAGGCTTCTTCAGTTGCTGCTCACGCGCCGAGCATTGCGGATTCAGCCCGCGCTTGAAGCTGTAGCGCTTGATGTAGTTGACGCCGTTCTCGCTGAATGTGAGATCGACCACCAGGCTGTCCTGGCCTTCGGCCAGCTCGTAGCTCTGCTTCTCGCTGCTCCACAGGGAACGACCGCTGGATTTGTCCGGCGCGTTCTGACCGATCAGGCCGCTCTGCGCCAGGTAGGTACGCTCGTTGCCGTTATCGAACAGCTGGAACGGAACGTCCGGGCGGTCCTGACGACGCGGGTACTGCGGCAGCCGCAGCTGCACGATATCGCCACCACGCGGGTCGATGGCCAGGTCCAGCACATCGGTCTTGACGCGAATCAGCTCGTCGCTGACAGCGGCGGTAGGCGCAACGGCAGCAGCAGTCGGCTCGGCCACGGCAGTGGGAATGTCGTCGCCGCCGGTGCTGGCGGTTGCAGCAGGTGTGTCGGGCAGGGCAGGCGTCGCAGCGGTCGAGGTACTAACCTCGGCTGGCAGGGCAGCCTGGCCATAGTCCTCGTTCCATTGCAGGACCATGAGGTAGGACACGACTGCCAGGGCGACGATCAGGATCGAACGTTGGATATCCATGATTATTCGGCCATCGAAGGGGAACGGGATTTTTTAACGGGTGGAACTGGATCGAAACCGCCGGGATTCCAGGGGTGACAGCGACCGAGACGGCGCGCTGTCAGCCAGCCACCACGCAGGAAGCCATGTTGCTCGATGGCTTCGTAGGCATAGCAGGAGCAGCTGGGATAGAAGCGACAATGACTGGCCATCAGCGGACTGATGGCGTAGCGATAAACCTGAATACAGGCTAGAGCCGCTTTACGCATGGGGATTGTCGCTTGTCCCGGGGGATAAGTCTGCGTCGCGACTGGGCCGGCTTCGGGCCAAGCGTTTCCAGAGTTTGCCGAACTGCTGAGCAAGTTCGCCATTCTCCAGATCACCTAGCCCTTTGCGGGCGACCACCACGATGTCCCAGCCTGTCAGGTTGTCCTGATTGAGGCGAAAGGACTCGCGGATTTGACGCTTGATGCGGTTGCGCTCGACGGCGAGCTTGACGCTCTTCTTGCCGATCACCAAACCTAGGCGGGGATGATCAAGCTGGTTATCGCGCGCTAGCAGCAGGACACTTTTGCCCGGAGCTTTACCGCTTGGGGAGTCGAAGACTGCCTTGAATTGCCGGGGAGTCAGCAGTCGCTTTTCCCGGCCGAAGCCTCGACTCACCACCTGTCTGGATTAATTAGACAGCAAGACGCTTGCGGCCCTTGGCGCGACGACGCGACAGGACGGCACGGCCGTTCTTGGTGGCCATACGGGCACGGAAACCGTGGGTGCGAGCGCGCTTGATGGTGCTGGGTTGGAAAGTGCGTTTCATGGTGCGTTACCTGGGTGATCGACTAGGGTCGGTATGACCCCGGTTTTAAGAGACCGGCAATTCTAGAGAAAGCCGCGCGGTAGGTCAATTTCCAACCAACCTTATTCGCTAGATAGAAATAGAAAGAAGGAAAAGGGTTTAAAGCTCTTTTTCTATGTTTATGTTGAATAGGCCTACCGGCTTCTGTGGACAACCCTTCAGATGCAGCGCCCTGCTTGCTCATCCGGCGATTATAAGTCTGTCCAAAAGGCGTGGTTCGTCTGTGTGTGTCCTGCAGACAGCCTGAGGATAGAATGCCCTGTTACCCACAGCAGGGTTATCCGCCCGTTCATCCCCAGGCTTTTACAGAAGCTTATGGGGTGCTTATCCACAAGGCTTACACTGCTGCTGATAAATCTGATGAATGGAACTAAGGCTTTGATTTTACTTGGCCATCTAGTCCCTGCT